>JAGQXC010000098.1 GCA_020436785.1 Saprospiraceae bacterium
GAAGTGAAAATACGGGCTGGACGAGGTTGTATTTTCCAAATAATCACGGCAACATAGCCATCGGAGATTCTTCTTTATTGAGCAATTTTATCGACAAATCAAGCGAGAATAAAGACAATACGGTTGTTGGAAATCAAAGCATGAAATACAACGATGGTGGATTCGATAATGTCGCTATGGGTAATGAAGCACTTAAATCGAATGTCGGAGGACATGCCAATGCAGCTATTGGAAGAGCAGCTTTGCGAGACAATAAAACCGGCTATTGGAACGCAGCGTTCGGAGGGTTTTCGCTTGCATCCAATATTTCAGGACAGGAAAACACGGGGATAGGTTTTTTTGCGCTTAGATATAATAAATCAAGTCAAAATACTGCCCTTGGATCAAATGCACTGAGAAATAATGTCGATGGTTTTGCGAATACTGCCGTTGGAAAAGACGCATTATACTTTAATAATGCAAGCAGAAATATTGCGTTTGGTAACTCAGCACTTTATTACAACACCACCGGAGAAGACAACATCGGGATGGGTAATTTAGCGTTAAACGAAAATACCATCGGAGTTGGCAATTTGGCAATCGGAAATGAAGCACTTAAGCAGAATACCGAAAATAGCCGGAATGTCGCCATCGGGCACCAGAGCCTGCAAAAAAACTGGCGAAAATTTTCCGATGATAACGTGGCTGTTGGCTATCGGGCTTTGCAGGAACATACGCAGGACCGGGGTAATGTTGCAATCGGTAGTAATTCTCTGACAAAAAATGTTGTGGGAACGGAAAATACGGCCGTTGGTTATAACACTTTGTATGGAAATGAAGGTGGTAGTGGAAACGTTGCCATTGGAGGTCAGTCTTTATTCAAGACTAAAGGAGTAAATAATACAGCATTAGGAGGTTATGCAGGGTATAATAACAATGGCAATGGTAATGTATTTCTCGGAAGTGGTGCCGGTTACGATGAAGCGGGATCCAATAAGCTATACATAGCAAATAGTTCAACCAAAACACCTTTGATTTATGGTGATTTTGAAAACAAGAATTTACAAATGAATGGAAATACAAAGGTAAATGCCGACTTATCGGCCAATAAGCTTTATGTAAATAATACCAATTCAGCCAATTTGACCGAGCCGTTTTTTGTGCGGGCAAGTTCTACTCAGGGATATGTTGCACATTTTTATAACGAAGGCATTTCCGATTTCGCAGACGGCGTTAAGATTACCATTAAAAATGTCACTACAAACCGGGAAAATAATTTTATCACCTTTGACGATTCAAACGGTACCGTTGGTCGTATTGAAGGATTTCATGCCGCCACAGACTGGGCACCACCCAGCGCCCTTGATGACTTTGGAGCATTTGCCTGTTACATGTACTCCTTAATCGGCATTCCGCTTACTCCGGTTGATGTAGCTACCGCCTATGCGGAAGCAGCTGCTGCGACTGCTTGCCGGGACGGTGGGGTCATCTACCAATCGGGAAATGGGGATTATGCAGAATGGCTTGAAAAGGAAGACAGTTCTCAGGATTTTGTATTTGGCCAAATCGTTGGCGTCAAAGCAGGTAAAATCAGCTTGAATACCCGAAATGCTGAACAGTTACTCGTCGTTTCCATGGCTCCGATCGTATTGGGAAATATGCCCCAGAAAGATGAGCATTTATATGAAAAAGTGGCATTTTTAGGTCAGGTACCTGTTTGGGTGCGTGGTAAAGTCACCAATGGCGATTATTTATTGCCGAGTGGCTACGAAGATGGCACGGCTATAGCGGTTTCTGAGGCAGCGATAAGATTGGAACAGGTTGGGCAGATCATCGGAAGGGCCTGGTCTTCAGGAGATAAGGAGGGTATCAATGTAGTCAATGCAGTGATTGGGCTGAGCACTCCGGAGATTGGCAAGCTATTAAATGGTCGCATGAAAACGATGGAAGACAAGATTGACCGTTTGGAAGCATTGCTTTTGAGCCCTGCTCAAAGTAAAAACTAGCTCAAAAAGCACAGGTCGGTTCTTTATAGAGGTTCTTGATGACAGTCTGAGGGACAGATGGTATCTGATTGCCCGGTGCTCAAAATTAAAATATCGTGAGAGGATCTGGCCAAAACCTTGCTATTGGCGTATAACTTATTTGAGCAATGATCCTCAATGCATTTGAGAAACGGGCCGGTGGCTATGGACGAACTGCTCCCATTCGGCAAAAGCAGCACCACGCATGACCCGGGGAAATTTGTATTGCCCGCCCAGTTGCCCTTTATGACGCTGGAAGTCATAAAACATCGCTGAAGGCAAAATAATCACTTCGGGCTGCTGGAGGACATGATCCCGTTCAGTCCGGTAATCGTCATTGATGGCACACAGGTGCCGGTCCAGCTCGGATACAATCTTGTCAGCAGCCAGGGCAGGGTCCATGCCGATGTACCAGCGGTGGGCATGGTGCGGTCCGGATTGAATGGCACTAACGGTGAATTCCGGTATGTTCACATCAAAGCGTTCTTCTAAATATTGCACCACCTGGTTCATGTTGTCCACCGAAACATGTTCGCCGCAAACACTTAGGAAATGTTTGGTCCGGCCGGTGATGATGATTTCGGATCGTTTCGGGTCACTGAATTGGACCGTATCACCGATCATGTAGCGCCACGCACCGGCATTTGACGATAACAATAGGGCGTAATGCTCACCTGGTGAGACGTCTTCGATGGTTAACGCTTTCGGTTGCCCCAGCAGATTCCCTTCCTGGTCAAAATTTTGATCGTTGTAGGGGACGAACTCGAAAAACAGACCATTGTGCAGCTGCAGCTTCATGGCCAGGGTATCAGGCCGGCTCTGGAAGGCGATGAATCCTTCGGAAGCAAGGTAGGTGTCCAGATAGATGAGTGGCTTGCCGAGAAATTGGTCCATGCTTTTGCGATAGGGCTCGAAGGCGACCCCTCCGTGCACACACACCTGGAGGTTCGGCCAGATTTCGTGGATGTTATCGACACCATGATGTTCGATGATCCGCTTCAGCATCAATTGGAGCCACGAGGGTATCCCGACAATGAATCCAATGTCCCATTCTTTGGCTTTCCGTGCGATCATGTCCAGCCGGGAATCCCAGTCGGAAAGTTGGGCGATCTCGGCACCTGGCTTATAAAAAGGTCTCAGCCAAAGTGGTAACTTATTGGCATTGATGCCACTTAAGTCCCCGGCATAAAAACCACTGCCATTTTGCAAGTCGCTGCTTCCCCCCAGCATCATCATCGATCTGGTAAATAAGGAAGGATCGACATTAAATTTTGAAAAAGCAAAGAACATCTTTAACCCCGCACGACGCATGGATTTTTGGAGATCATCGGTGACGGGTAAGTACTTACTGGGAGCTCCTGATGTGCCGCTGGATAGGGCAAAATATTTTACCCGGTCCGGCCAGGAAACATTGTCAAGTTGTCTCAGGCTCATGTGCCACCACCGGTTGTACATTTGATCGTAAGTGTAAATGGGGACCCTGTCCTGATAAGCCTCGATGACCCTCGGAGAACGTAAGATGTCCTGAAATCCATAGTATTTGCCAAAGGTGGTGAACTGCGCTTTGCGTAACAGGCGCTGTAATGTGATGAGTTGAAAATGTTGAGGCGATACGTCAACTTTTCGGGACCCAATCGTATCTCCCAGCGATAATCCGCGCTTGATTAAATTCCCAAAGATTGGCATGATTTAAAAGTGCATTATCGTTTAAGAACGGTTAAAGCAATTAGGGGTGCCAAATTATAAAAAAGTGGGCATACCGGGAAAGAGGATTGGATTTCCGGAACAGAAACCGGATAAGTAGATATTGTATTCCCATTAATCCAAAGATTTACCCGACCAGAGCACGGTTTTTAAAATGGATTTCAAAGGGATTTTTGGTATCTTCCATGGCATCAATTCTGCAACTGAATCATGAAAGTCAAGGTTACTGTATTTCTTCAGATTGGTCTGCTGATATTGCTCGCTTTAACAGCATGTCAGTCTCCGCAAACAGATCAGGGCACCACGGAAGTCGATTACCTGCATGAATCCCAGGAGGATCTCAATGCCCGAATGGAATGGTGGCGTGATGCCCGGTTCGGAATGTTCGTCCATTGGGGATTGTATGCCATACCTGCCGGTATCTATCAGGGTGACACCACCCATTCGATTGGTGAATGGATTATGGAGACCCTCGACATACCGGTCAGCGATTATGAGAAGCTTGCAGGACAATTTAACCCGGTTCAATTTGATGCCGATGCGTGGGCACAATTGGCTGCGAATGCCGGAATGAAATACCTGGTGATCACGTCAAAGCATCACGATGGATTTTGCTTATGGGATTCCGAAGTAAGCCAATACGACATCATGGATGCTTCACCCTACCAGAAAGACATCTTGGGAGCTTTGAAGACCGCTTGTGACAAGGCAGGAGTGAAATTATGTTTTTATCATTCCATTATGGATTGGCACCATCCGCAAGCCCAGTCGATTAATTATCCCGATTACAATAGCCGCGATAAAATGAATCCTGAATTTGACCAGTATCGTGACAATTACCTGAGGCCTCAACTTCGTGAATTATTGGCCAAATACGATCCGGGTGTCTTGTGGTTTGATGGTGAATGGATCCCGGAATGGACTGAGGAACAAGGTAAAGCGCTGTATAACGAACTACGCAACATCAAGCCAAGCCTGATTATCAACAACCGCGTTGGCAAAGGGCGTCAGGGCATGCAGGGGATGAATAAAGCCGATCAAAATTATGCAGGGGATTTTGGAACCCCGGAACAGGAAATTCTTACTGGCACCTCAGAATATGATTGGGAGTCCTGCATGACCATGAACGATACCTGGGGATACAAGTCCATTGACCACAATTGGAAATCCACCCGGACACTCATCCATAATTTGGTTGATTGTGCAGCCAAAGGCGGGAATTATCTTTTGAATGTAGGTCCCACGGCCGAGGGGCTCATACCAGCAACCAGCGTTGAGCGTCTTCAGGAAATTGGAAAATGGATGCAGGTAAATGGTGAAGCCATCTATGCCACCCGGCGGCACAACCGGCCTTACCAGGCAGGAGAATCGGCTGAGGTCACCTACAGTAAAGATGGGAAAGTCGCTTATGTCATTGCACTTGACTGGCCAGGTAAAGATCTGAGCCTTGGCGGCTTGAAACCGGCTGAAGGCAGCACCGTCCAGCTCTTGGGAGTGAGCACGCCACTGTCGTGGTCTTTTGCAGCAGGCCAGGCAACCGTGGCCATTTCAGACGTTTTACAGGATCCTGCCAATCGGCCCTGTGATTACGCTTGGGTCTTCAAAGTTAACCTGGCTGATTAAGGGGTCACCACGACGTTCCAGGATAATAAAGGATGTTTGTCCGGGGCATATACCGCATTTAACACGGCAAAAGTGAGCTCAAAATCGCGAAGTTGTTGCCCGGTCTTAACTTCTAATTTAATGGAATCGTGAGGGGGAATGGTTACCAGGTCCGCATGTGCGTGGAATGAAAATGGACTCTTATTTTGCAAAATCAGCGGCGCATCTCCTTCATTTGATAATTGGACTTCCACTACAGAGGAGGCACCTTCATAGGTGGCCTTACCTACCACCAGACACGATTTTAGCAACATTTCCAGGGGCTCCTGATAGCCAGCCAGCAAATCATTGAAATAGGCAATGGTCCGGTGAGCTTCCAGTCCTTCCCGCAGAGATTCCGGGGTGCGCTCTTCGGTCAGGACCAGGGTGATGGGACGGTGTCCACCCTGGGGTATCTGAAATTGCCAGTCGACCAGACCATGGATGTCTGAGGTACCCATCACGGTCAGTTGATTGTCCAATGCGATCTGAAGAGCTTCCTGGGAATAAGTGATATCATTGACTACTTCGATGCCATCCAGTAATTTTTCACGGATCAGCTGACGGTGTAAATCCGTCAATTTCGCCTTGCCATCCGGTACTTGCCGGATCCAGTTGGGATGGTTCCAAAAGATGAACGCTCCCTGTCTTTTGGCTTCCCGGAATGCCTCCACCGGATCATCCACCTTTATAGCATTTACATCCTTGATAAAAATGGCATTGGAATGTCCCGGCGGCATATCACGGGTGATTTCCGTACCATGTATGATCATCAGGTCGTAAACATTGGCCAGGTCCTTGACGATCTCATAAGACCGGTTGCGGTCCGGATGGGGAATGTCTTGTTTGTGGGGCTGATACTCAATGTGTTCAGTTAAGGATATGGCATCCAATCCATCCTTTACGGCTTCCTCGACCCGGATGGTTGGCCAAACATTACCGTCTGAGAACACGGTGTGGATGTGAAAGTCGCACTTTAATGTATGGTAACCGGGAACATCCGGAAATTCTATTTTGCGGCCATGGTTATGTGCATGTTCCTGAGCCATCAAGACATTAAAAGTCAATAAAGTCAAAAAAGGGATGAAAATTGAACGCATAGCGATTTGATTTTAACATCCTAAAGAACCGTAAATTTTTCGGTTGTAACATTAACGAATTGCTATGTTTAAGTTTGTGGTTAGCTGGCTGTCCTTATTCAATATCAGGAGACCGGTTTGACAAAAAGTTTGCGGGAAAGGAAGGCACCGAGTAAGAGCAGTCCGCTGACGAGTAAAAACGCATTACGCAATCCGATGTCCCTGGCAATTAATCCAATAATTGGAGGTCCAATCAGAAAACCAAGAAAACTGAAGGTAGCAAAGGTCGCCAGGCCGGTAGCCGGAGGTATCGAAGGGATGCGCATGGACATGGCATAGGTTATCGGTGCACCCAAAGCGACGCCAATACCCAGTAATAAATAGGCCCCCAGGGCAAAGACCGGTTCCCGGGCTAAAACCAACAGGATCATGGCTACTCCTGCCAGGATTCCTCCGAAGGTAAGCAAGGTTTTGGAACTGTACCGCGCAATCAGCAGATCGCCGGTAAATCGGGTCAACATCATTGCACAGGAAAACAAGGTAAACGCTAGTGCAGCGGTGGAGGGTGAAGCGGAAAGCGTCTCACGCAGATACACCGCACTCCAATCAAAGGCAATTCCTTCTCCAATGTTCACGGTAAATCCGATGAAGATCAATAATAACAACCACACATTAGGCAGAACAAATGCCTGATTGGACCCTCTGAACACATCAGGCAATGCCTTGATCACCGTGGAAACCCTGACGACCACCAACAAAATGAGGATGCTTAACACCGCCATATGCAGGCGGGGATCGACATGTAGCCATAGCGTAATGGCGGTCGTTCCGGCACCGATCATCCCTCCGAGGCTCCACATTCCGTGACAGATGGACATGATTTTAATCTGATCCTGCCGCTCGATTTCCGAAGCACTGGTATTCATGGCAACATTTAATAAGGCATTGCAGGCGCCGGCCAGATACAAGGCTATAAATACCAGATAAGGATTAGGCATCGATACGACCGCTGCGAGACTGAGGCTAACGCCAATGCCACCGGTGAGACAGGCATTGCGTATGCCAATTTTACCGATGATCCTGCCGGAGAATGGATTCATGGATAATAGGCCGGCCGGCAATCCGAAGAGCAGGACGCCCAGTGCAGCTTCATCAAGTGAGAACCGTTCTTTAAGCCAGGGAATGTGGGCCACCCAGCTACCAAACAGTATGCTGTCAACGGCAAATAGAATTCCGGTGTTCAGTGCCAGTTGGTGATGGACAAAACCATCCAAATGCCTAATGATTCCCCTCAGACCCCGATGGGAAGAAAAAGCGGTTTCCGACATGCTGACGAAGATAGTATTCTGGAAGGCTAAGTCAGATATGTTCCGTCACGAAATTCAGTGTTCGCGGCTCATTTGGTTTCCGCAGAGGCTTCCCTCACCAAACCCTTGATGATGTCTCTTGAAGTAATGATCCCCACCAGTTTTTCTCCATCCATAATTGGTAAGGCATTGATTCTTTTATCCAGAAACAATTGAAGCGCGTGCAAGAGTGGTTCTTCTTTTTGCAGGGTGATCACTTGCGAGCTCATGATCTCACTGACCTTGTAATTTTTAAGGCGGACCTGGTTGCGGTAGGCTTCAAATCCATCGTTATCCATTCGGTTTAACAGATAAAGTAAGTCGCCATAACTCAGGATGCCCATTAACCGGTCTTCTTCCGTCACCAGCAAATGGTGGATCTGGTGTTCTAAAAAGAGGTCCTGAGCTAATTTTAACGGGTCTTCGGGTTGCACGGAGTAGGGCGGATAGCTCATGAAATCTGAAACTGGTGCGTGTACGTTCATTTTAGTATTCTTTATGTCGGGTCTGGTGATATCCTCAAGTGACCAAAATAAGCAATTCATCAGATACCCCTGATCCTCTTCCAATATAATTGAAATTCCTCCAGGCCAGTTGAGTGAAAATCATACCCTATTATGACTTTTATCAATACACCTGGCAGGATCTGCCTGTAGATTGAACAAGGCATTAATCACCATCAAAAACGCTGATTATGGATAATTTGCTACCAGTGGAAACCATCATGTCAACGTTTCCATTTACCATCATGCCGGATACTTCTTTAAGTAAAATCAATGCCATTTTTGAGCAACATTTATTTCACCACCTCCCGGTGGTGAATGAGCTCAATATTCTGCAAGGCATTATTAGTAAGGAGGACCTGTTGCGTCTGACCGCTGTACGCCACCACTTTTCAAACGCTGGCTACGATCGCATCAGTGCCCGGGACATCATGACCGACCGTGTTTATACCATCGCGCCTGAAGACAGCATCGAAAAGGCCGCTAACATATTACTGGACCAATATTTCCATGCTTTGCCTGTCGTCGACCATGGGCGTCTGGTTGGAATCGTTACCACTTATGACCTGTTAAAGCATCAATTCCGGCCGGCAACCTATATTGGTAACGGATTCGATTATTGAAACTTAATCTTAAAGCCATCTTGTTTGTTAGTAAGTTCTGAGGTTTCAGCCTGATTTATTACAATGGGGAAAAAGAAAAAGAAATGCTGTGAGAAGTACAAGACTTCCAAAAGATGTAAAGACTGTCCATTAAAGAAGAAAAAATCCTGACCGTTACCCCAATTGAAATTCCGGCTTCCACATCTTTGCTTCCCGGTCCACCATTGCATCAATGATCAGTCGAACCACGATGGCGGTTGTGCCTCCGGTAACTACCGATGAATAGGGAGCGGCACCGTGAACGACGGCATTATAAAAGTTTTCCAGGGCATAGGTGGTATTGGACCAGCCTTCTTTCTCAGCCACCTTCACCGGAATGCCTTCACCCTTCGTCAGCGCTTCGGCAGTGGCTCCAGTTACTCCATCCACGGTGGTCAATTGTTTTATTTGCTCCGTTTCGGGGTACACTTTCGCGTGATCCATGCCGAGGACGATGGTTCCCTTGCTACCCCGAAACTCCATTAAGTAATCGTTGAGCGCATTGGCTGTCAGTGAGATAAGGTTCACCTTCATTCCATTAGGATATTCCAGAATGTTATTGACATTGTCGTAGGTCTCCCGACCATCACGCCAATAATCGATGCTTCCCATTCCCATAATCCGGGTGGGATGGCTGTTAAAGACATAATTGATGAAATCGATCTGGTGGCTATGTAATTCCGCGGTCAGGCCGCCCGAATATTCCCGGTACATACGCCAGTTCACCATTCGCTCATATTGTGGATCCGGAACCGGTCTTCGCCAGTTACCATTGCGGTTCCATTGGACGTA
>JAGQXC010000592.1 GCA_020436785.1 Saprospiraceae bacterium
TCTTCGTCGTTTCCATTCTCTTTTCATTTCTCTGTTCCATTTGGGAAGCGGTATTGCTCAGCATTACTCCATCTTTTATCAACCGGTCGATCCAGGAAGAAAGTGATATTGCCGGTACGCTGATGGTCTATAAGGATGACATTGACCGGCCTTTATCGGCCATTCTTACGATGAATACCATCGCACATACGGTAGGAGCGATCGGGGTCGGTGCCCAGGCCGGAAAATTATTCGGTGGCGCCGGCTGGCATCTGGCAGGAATCAATCTCAATCCGGAATCGATCATCGCTGCCCTGATGACCCTGGCCATTCTCATCTTTTCGGAAATTATCCCGAAGACCATCGGAGCGAATTATTGGCCCAGGTTGGTTCCTTTTACCATCCGTTCATTGCGGGTATTGCTGGTCGTGCTGGCGCCCCTGGTCTGGATCAGCCAGGTAATCACCAAAAAACTGAAGTCAGACAAAAGCCGCAGCGTCTTCAGCCGGGCGGACTTTGTGGCGCTGGCCCGGGCAGGTAAAGAGAGTGGCGTACTCGCCGACAATGAATCGGCCATGATCCGGAATCTTCTGGAACTGGAACAACTGACCAGCCGGGATATCATGACCCCGCGTTCGGTCATGCACATTGCCGATCAAACCATGGCGATGGATGACTATTACCGGCAGAATCCGAAAATGCGGTTTTCCCGCATCCCGGTCTACCAGGATGAGCCGGATCACATCACGGGATTTATCCTCAAAGACGAACTTCTGCAAGCGTTGCTAAAACAGGAAGGGACACAAATTCTCGCGCAGATCAAACGACCCATTCTATTTTTATCCGACCAACTGCCCCTGCCCCAGGTATTCGACCGCTTGATGAAACAACGGACACATATTGCCATTGTCATTGATGAATTCGGCAGTGTAGCCGGCCTGCTGACGGTCGAGGACATCATCGAGACCATTTTGGGACTGGAGATTGTTGATGAGTCGGACAGCACGGCGGACCTGCAACAAGTTGCCCGTGAAAAATGGAGGGAGCGGGCAATGAAAATGGGCCTGATCGATTAATGAATCCTGCTGATCGCAGCCGGTATGGCAAACCAAACCACCTGGTTATGATGGCTCCGGTGGAGGCATTTTCCCTTTCATCCGAGTGATCTTCCTGCTCAACCGGAATTCGAATCCATATGCCAGGGAAAGATTTATTTTAGCGGTCAAATAACTCTCCTTATGAATAGACTGTATTTCCCGGCGTTGGCCCTATTGCTGTTATTTAGTCAATGCTCCAAGTCGGAAGATCCCACACCTGCCGATGCCTGCGACGGATTGACACCGACCTATCAGGATGACATCCAGCCCATCATCGCGAAAAGTTGTGCTTTGGCCGGTTGCCACATTGGTGATGTGCCACAGCCCAAATACACCAGTTATGCTGCCGTTAAAGCCCTAACTGGCACGATACAACAGCGGGTGACGGAAAAGTCCATGCCTCCGGCAGGGGCCACCCCCTTATCAGCGTCTGAGATCAAACTGATTGATTGCTGGATAAAAAATGGTGCTCCGGAAAATTAATCCATGTCTATCCCAAGCGCAGCCATGGCCTGGCCGGCAATATAGCTACCTGTCCAGGCCGCCTGAAAATTAAACCCACCGGTAAGAGCATCAATGTTGAGAACTTCGCCGGCCAGATACAAGCGGGGAATGCGGCGGCTTTGAAAAGACTTAAAATCGATTTCTTTTAATTCCACACCACCGGCGGTCACAAATTCCTCTTTGAAGGTGCTTTTACCATGGACCGGCCACCGGGTTTTGGTGATCCTTTGGTAGAGATCAGATAGTTCCTTGTCGGAAACTTCGGACCAATTTTTTTGGAGACCGGAAAAATCTTTTAAAAGACCCATCCACAATCTCCGCGGAACCGGTAGTTGCATCGTGTTCTTGACCTGCCTCTTGGTCTCTGTCCGGGCCAACTGCCGAAGATCCTCCATACTCCAGGCAGGATTCCAGTTCACCAGTAAGGGAACCCGGTAATTCCTTTCTGCCATATCGCGGGCTCCCCACGAGGATAATTTTAATATGGCCGGCCCACTCATCCCCCAATGGGTAATCAATAAGGGTCCTTCGGCTTCCAAACCGAAATCCGGTAAGGAAACAAGGGCCCGGGGCA
>JAGQXC010000593.1 GCA_020436785.1 Saprospiraceae bacterium
GATACGACATTCCGGGAATTTACCCGTTGCCAATATTGTGAGGAAGGCAATCGCCGCGGATTGGGATTCGACAAACCATTGATCGAATACAATCCGAAAACGAGTTCAGTTTGTGCCGAAGTCAGCCCGGAAAGTTTTGGTCATTCCGGTTATACGGGAACCTTTGTGTGGATGGACCCCAAATACCGCCTGGTTTACATCTTTTTTTCCAACCGGGTGTATCCCTCCCGTGAACATACGCAGATCTATAGCCTCAATGTCAGGCCGCGCATCCAACATGCCATTTACCAGAGTTTCCTAAAATAGACTCGTGTGATGTTCCAGCGCAACAAACCCTACTCCGAGCGGATCAAGTCATTAAATGCCTTGAACGATCATCAGGAAATCGCCTATTTATTGGTTTGCCATGTGTTTCCCTGGGATACCGAACGAGCGCTGGAATTGGCATTGTTCAGAACATTTGCCATTCCTTCGATATCCAAAATTACTGCTTCGACCGGTGAATTGGTCAATCGACCGCGTAAAAGATACGACGATACCGAACTCATTTTGTTTGAAATCCTGGAATCCGGATACGACAGCGAACGGGCTAAAAGGGCCTTTCGTCGAATGAATAAAATGCATGGTTCCTACGCCATCTCTAACGAGGACATGCTGTACGTACTAAGCACATTTGTATTTGAACCCATCTGGTGGAATAAAAAATTTGGCTGGAGGCCGCTCAGACAGAACGAAAAAGAATCCGGATTTTATTTCTTTCGAGAAGTGGGCAAAAGGATGGGGATCCGGAATTTGCCGGACGACATGGATGAATTTGAAAAATGGAGCAAAGCTTATGCCGAACAAAATGCCACCTTTAGTGAAAACAACTACAAAATCGGTAAACCTACCCTGGATCTGGTTTTGGGATTTTATATTCCGAAATGGTTGTTTCCGGTCGGAAGGCCTTTTTTGTTGGCTTTATTGGATGAACCATTGATTCAAAATATGGGCTTCAAACGCCCTCCGGGATGGATTCGCAAAATGATGTCCGCGATCATGAATATCCGAAAATGGATTGTGAGGCGGTTACCGGAGTCGTCCAAACCCAGACTAGGCACCCGCAAACGGCGACCAACGTATCCGGAAGGATATAAAATTGAAGAATTGGGCACATTTCCCGGCAGCCATTGAATTTAAACTATTTTCAGAATACATAAATCATTGCTATTGCTTCCATATGCCGAAGATTTGACCAACCTGCAGGCTTCAACCATAGACGGAGTCATTCAGTCCCTGGACCGGATCCTGGTCTGGGCTAAAAAACACAAAAGCCGCATTGGATATTTTCCTGCCCTGTACCGGCGGGTGACCATTCGCGTAAAGGAAGGCATTGCCAGGGGAGAATTTGAAGATGGACCGCGTATGGAGCGGCTTGATATCCTCTTTGCCAACCGGTACCTGGAAGCCCTCGAGCATTATGCCCAGGGGAAGGCCTGTTCGGAAAGCTGGAAACGAACATTCATTGTTACCCAACGGCGTATGCCCATTGTGTTGCAACACCTCATGCTGGGTATGAATGCGCACATCAACCTGGACCTGGGTATTTCTGCTCAACAGACCGTCACCGGTCAGCCAATTGAATCCATCCAAAAGGATTTTTACCATATCAATGATATTCTGATTTCGATGATCAGAGAGGTAAAGGGCGATTTAGCCAAAATCTGGCCCATCCTTCGTTTATTGGATGTTTTTGCCGGCAAGGGCGGGACTTACCTCGCGACCATGGGACTGAAAGTCTCCCGGGGATTCGCCTGGAATACGACTAAAAATTTCTCGGAATCCCCTCAAGAAGAATACGAAGAACGCGTCCAGCGCACCGATCAGACGGTGGCTAAAATTGCCGAAAATATTCTGGTACCCGGCTACCTCTTATCCGTCCTGATCCTGTTCATCCGGCTGGGAGAACGTGGCAGTGTGGATAAAATCATCAGCAAGCTGGAATGATTGTTTTACCGGTGGGATGGTATCCAGACTTTCGCATATCCCGGGGGGCCGGATTGGCTTCTCACCATCAGGAAGTAGATGCCTTCCGTACTCCGATCTTCCAAGGTCAGAGCCTGATCCGGTTGTACCCGCCCATCCCAGAAAAAACTCATCCTTCCTAATGGATCGATCAAATAGATCGATACAGGGCGATTCCACCAATCTGCCGGCCAATCCACCTGGATTTCTCTGGCAATCGGGTTGTAATACGCCTTTAATGGCTCTACATAAACTTCTTGACGTATGGTGCTGGGTGCAGCATATTTCAATAAATGGGTACCACTATAGTTGGAGGTAAATGGTATGCCCAATGTGCATAGGTAACCCAAATACAAATTCGATTTATAGCGTGAGATTCCCCAGGTCCCGATACCGTTGCCTACTCCTCCATAGCCCACACAGGAGTCCGGATGCGCCGGATCACGCACGTCCAGGGCAATAAGGTCACTTTTCCCGGTAGCGATGAATAAAATCTGACCTTCCGGATCAAAAGCCATCTCATTCGTATGACTGGGACTGGAAAACCAATTGTTACCCGGGCAATGATAGGGATTCCACCACCCAAGTAAAACAGGGGACCGGGGATTTCGGACATCCAGGATCTCTACTCCGCAATAATCAACCGAAACATAGGCCAAATCCCCGTTGAGTAGCACATGGTTATAAGCCCTGGGGAGATTGACGGGAACAGACAATGCGGGATTGCTATAATGACCTATTTCTACGGGCTGTGCCGGATCCGAATAATCCACGACCCTCAACCCACCAGCATCAAAACAAACAAAAGCCAGGTTGTCTCGCAAAGCGATTCCTCGTGCATTATATAGCTTGGTATTGGGTGGAGAGGGTACCGGAAAGTCGATCGAGGGTTTGAACTGCGAAATCAATCTCAGACTATCTTTGCTGCTGATGTCAATTAAATAAATACCGTTGATCATTCCGCCCAGAAAAGCATAATTCGCCTGGATCTTCACCACCCCACCGCCACCCCGTGAAGAATCATCCATCCAGACATCCCGAACCTCTGGATTGGATGGATTCTCCATACCGATCACGGCTAAACCGGAAGCCTGGATGGCCGTACCAAAATGATTCCCCAATGCCAAATACAAAAAGTAGCCTTGTTGCTCCAGGGCCATCACCTCCAGACCGGACAGCGCTGCAACCGGAATGGTGGATATCAACTGCGGGTGATCGGGGTCCTGGATGTCATAGACCAGCAATCCACCGGATTTTGCTGCCACGTAAAGGAAATCCCGGTCCAGGGCATCATGCAAAGCAGTGAGCTGGATCGACTGGCAATCACCAGCAATTTCACCGACCTTTTCAATCACCGCCGGACAGTCCTGCGCTTTTGAAAATGCGGTAAAGAGCAAACCAACCATGACAAGAAATTGCATTCGCATGAAGTAATTTAATAAACCTTCGCTTCAGAATCCACTTCAAATGGTCCCGTATGAGGAACTGCCCGGGGTTTGGAACGGTCGACAGCACTGCGGGCAAGACTGCATCAGACACGTAACCTTTTGATTTTCAATAATAAATTCCAGCAATACAACTTCCCTGTTTATCCCGGTTTACTTCTTCAGGCGGCTGCGGCAGGATCTTTATCTTTGCAAGGAATAAAACCTTCAACCATGGGCTCCTTGCAAACACTTCTCGACCTGATCCAATTGGACCAGGAAACGTCCAGTTTGTTCGTTGGTTCGAATTTTGAAACACCCTGGGGAAGGGTTTTCGGCGGACAGGTCCTGTCCCAGGCCTTGTATGCGGCCACTCAAACCGTACCCCATGATCGTATCGCCCATTCCCTGCATGCTTATTTTATTTTGGCAGGCGATATCCGGGTTCCGATCGAATACCAGGTGGATCGGAGTCGTGATGGAAGGAGTTTTACCACCCGGCGGGTTGCCGCATTGCAAAATGGGGAAACCATCTTTATCATGGCTGCCTCTTTCCAGGTAAAAGAAAAAGGGCTGGAGCACCAAATACCCATGCCCAATGTCCCGGCGCCCGAACACCTGATGTCCGATCAGGAATATTACGCCACGCTGAAGGATAAACTTCCTCAATTGTATCGACGATATCAATTTCCACAACCCATTGAATTTCGTCCGGTAGAGCGCTACAACCCCTTGGCGCCAACGCCCCAACTACCTTTCCGTCACATCTGGATGCGGGTCAATGAAACGATGCCGGAAGATCCCAGGGTGCATCAGCAGGTCCTCGCTTATGCTTCCGATTACAATTTATTGAGCACCGCCTACATGCCTCACCAGATGGAAGCCCGCATTGACCAAATCATGTTCGCCAGTCTGGATCATGCCATGTGGTTTCACGAGGATTTCCGGATGGATGACTGGTTGCTTTATGCTGTGGACAGTCCGAGTGCTGGAAATGCACGTGGTTTCACCCGGGGAAATATCTTCACCCGAAATGGCAAGTTGATTGCCTCGGTCACCCAGGAAGGGTTGATGCGTCAGGTAGCAAGGTAATCCGCATGGCGCCAAATTATTGTCTGCTTATAAATCCATTCAAACGTCTCACTACGTACATATAGGTAACGAATTAAGGAGTTTACGCAACGTTACCCGGAATAATTTGTTATTTGCATTCATAAAGAGCAGTTAATGGAGACGTATTACAATCCGGCCGATCTGGCCAAATTTGGAAGTATCGGCGAGTTCGATAAAGAATTGGCTGACAAATTTTTCACCTATTACGGTGATGTGTTCAAAGAAGGGGCGTTGACTGCCCGGGAAAAATCACTGATCGCGCTGGCCGTAGCGCACGCCATCCAATGTCCGTATTGCATTGATGCCTATACCCAGGACACGCTGGAGAAAGGATGCAATGAAGAACAATTGATGGAAGCTGTTCACGTAGCCGCTGCCATCCGGGGCGGCGCATCCCTGGTCCATGGGGTGCAGATGATGAATCATGCCAAGAAAGTTTTAATGTAATGAAGTCATTAAAAGCTGCGGGCCACCCTTTTTCCGTCAGTACCAGGCAACTTGCCCATTTACATGCCGGTAATTCCGATCAGTTTTCCAGACGCCTGGCTGAAATCGGTCTGAGTCCGCTTAAACCAACACAAATTGAAATCTTTCAGATCAATGTTGGTAAGATGTGTAATCAGACCTGTAAACATTGTCATGTAGATGCCGGACCGGATCGCAAAGAGATCATGACCAGGGAAACCCTGACACAGTGTCTGGAGATCCTGGCCACTCATGCTATTCCGGTCGTTGACATTACCGGAGGAGCACCCGAGATGAATCCCCATTTCCGCTGGTTTGTTGAGGAGGCCCATAAGCTGGGTAAGCACATTATTGACCGGTGCAACCTGACGATCCTGCTTGCGAATCCAAAATACCATGATCTTCCTCAATTCCTCGCCGCACACCAGGTGGAAGTGGTATCCTCACTCCCGCATTATACCGCCATGCGTACCGACCGGCAAAGGGGAGATGGCGTGTTCGAAAAATCCATCCGGGCGATGCAGATGCTTAATGAAGCTGGTTATGGCCAGGAGAATTCCGGTCTTGAGTTGAATCTCGTATATAATCCGACCGGAGCCATCCTTCCGGGTCCTCAGGGAGAACTGGAAGAAGACTTCAAAAGGCATCTTTATCAGGAACATGGCATTCGCTTCAATAAATTGTACGTGATCACCAACATGCCCATAAGCCGCTTTCTAGATTTTCTGGTTGTCTCGGGCAACTATGAAGCATACATGCAAAAATTGATTGATGCATTCAATCCCTCTGCCGCCATGGGTGTGATGTGCCGCAATACACTATCGATCGGCTGGGACGGAGCTTTGTATGATTGTGACTTCAACCAAATGCTGGATATTAAAATTAAGGATGCTCCGGCTCATCTCGATGATTTTGACCTGGACGCACTCTCCCAACGAAACATTCAGGTGGATCAGCACTGTTACGGATGCACGGCCGGTCTCGGTTCCAGTTGCGGCGGGCAGGTGGTATAAGGGATAAAGGGATAAGGATGAAAGGAAAAGGGATAAAAAGGTTCTCATTAGTAAGTCCACACCTAAACAAATTAATAGGTGCGAGGTACAGGGTACGAGATATGGGGAATCCTGATAATGCCTGAATAAGGTTGATGTCATTTCGACTGAAGCCGAAGGCGAAATGGAGAAATCTCGGAATGAGTCAAAGGAGTGCACGATTCATACCTCATCCCCACCCTAATTTGTTCCGGGTCAAATGAGCGGTTTTACGTATCTTCCTGAATATTCGAAATCAGGATTATGGCAGCGAAACGCCGGGAATTTCTACAACAATCCGCCACTGGATTTTTGCTTTTTCCATTATTGCCGAATTTGTTTGGTGGCACGTCTGGATCCATCCCCGGTTCAATCACACCAGTTCCTGGAAATACAACACCAATGGTGGAAGAACCCAATTTAATCGGCCCCTATGGACCCTGGGCCGCTGCACATCAAGATCATGACCTGCCCCGCTATTCTTTTCGCCGGCAGGAATGGTTGAACCTTGACGAATGGCGGGTCAAAGCCCAACAGGAACTAAAGGAACGGATGGCCATTCCGGATATCGGTCCGGCACCGAAGGTCACGGTCGATCGTCGATTTTCTTACGATGGTCTGGACATCGAAATGCTATCCTGGCAATTACCTTATGGGCGACCAACAAAAGCCATGCTGCTGAAGCCGGAAAAGGTTACCGGCAGGCTTCCCGGGATTTTAGCCTTTCACGATCACGGCGGCAACAAATACTTCGGACTTCGTAAGATCACCCGTTCGGACGAGCCACAGCATCCGGATATGCTGGCACACCAGCAAGAATATTATGAAAATCGCGCCTGGGCCAATGAACTGGCAAAACGCGGCTATGTCGTTCTGGTACCGGACGCATTTACCTTCGCCAGCCGAAGAGTGTGGATGCAGGATGTACCCGACCATTTGCGACAGGGATTGAACGATGACAACCCGGAAGATTCCGCCAACATTGCAGCCTACAATCAATGGGCCGGAAACCATGAACACATTATGGCCAAATCCCTTTTCAGTGCCGGCACCACCTGGCCCGGTGTATTCTTTGCCGAGGACCGGATCGCCCTGGACATCCTGGCTGCCCGGCCAGAGGTGGATCCGGATCGCCTGGGGTGTGGCGGCTTATCGGGAGGCGGCTTGCGCACCGATTTTATGGCGGGTCTTGATGATCGCATCCGATGTTCCGTTACGGTAGGCTTTATGAGTACCTGGCGTGATTTTATTCTGAATAAATCCTTCACCCACACCTGGATGAGTTACGTACCACTGTTACCGACAGAACTGGATTTTCCTGAAATCCTCGGTGCCCGGGTTCCCAAACCAACGTTGGTCTTGAATTGTAAAGAGGACCCGCTTTACAGCTTGCCAGAGATGGAGCGAGCCGACCGGATGTTGCATGAAAATTTTAGAAAAGCCGGAGCGTCTGATCACTACCGGACGTCTTTTTATCCGGGTGGCCATCAATTTTCAGCTGCAATGCAGGAAGAGGCTTTCACCTGGTGGGATCGTTGGCTATAAGGGAAAGCTCCCTCCCCGGTTCTGCCCAGCGCTGTATGGGCGTTCATTTGGTGATCCGGCCATTTGCTGACTGCTGCCACGCCATACCGGCCATTGCCAGCAAACATCCTCTGAGTTCCAACCAAGGATCAACCATATGGCCATGTTGAAGAACCGGGGATAGAACTAAGCTTCCACGACATGGATGTGTCCCTCTTTCCTGCTCTTTCATCCTTTTTCCCTTGGTCCTTTCTCCTTTATCTCCTTTTACCTTAATTTTGATGACATCCAAAATCCAGCACCATGCGATACGGGATATTTCTCCTGGTAGTGCTACTCACCCAATGTCAAACCGAAACGATCCAAAATCTAAATCTGAACTCACCGGACGGAAAGATCGGGATTACCATCAGCCTGAACGATGCCGGCACTCCTCAATATCGTGTCGAATACGATCACAAAGAGCTGATAAAACCCTCCACACTGGGGCTGGAGTTCCGTGATCAGGCTGCGCTGCAGGAAGGGTTTACCATCGTGACCAGCACGCCCAAAGAAATCAATGAAACCTGGGAAATGCCCTGGGGGGAACAACATATGGTTGAAAATCGTGGCAACGAACTCAAGGTGGAATTGCAGGAAAAAAAAGAACCCGGTCGGCTGCTCAATGTATATTTCCGTGCTTACAATGACGGCATCGCCTTTCGGTATGAAATCCCCCGACAGGATGGCATGGACACCTTGATCGTCATGGACGAGCATACTCAGTTTCGTCTCACCGAAGATCCGACCACCTGGTGGATTCCCGGGGACTGGGACATTTATGAACACCTGTATAATGAAACCAAACTCTCCAAAGTAAATGCCATTGCCAAGCGGAATCATCCCAATCTGGCCCAAACCTACATTCCCGAAAATGCCGTGAATACACCGGTAACCATGCGCCTGTCGGACGGCACCCATTTGGCGTTTCACGAAGCGGACCTGACCGACTATGCCGGAATGACCCTTAAGGTGGATACCAACAACCTGGTCCTCGAAAGTGAATTGGTAGGATCCGACCGGTTCGGTTGGAAGGCCAAAGTAGCCACGCCTTTTCACACCCCGTGGCGCACCATTCAGATCAGCCCGGATGCCGGTGGACTAATTGAATCCCGTTTGATCGAAAATCTTTGTGAACCTAACAAACTGGGAGATGTATCCTGGTTCACCCCAATGAAATACGATGGCATCTGGTGGGAAATGCACCTGGGTGTATCCACCTGGGACTATGCCGGCACCCAGGATATGAACTCTTTTGACCAGATCTCCACCATGAAGCCTACCGGCAAACATGGTGCTACAACTGCCAACGCCAAACGATACATAGACTTTGCTGCTGCCAATAACCTCAAAGGCGTTTTGGTGGAAGGCTGGAACGTCGGCTGGGAACATTGGATTGGCTTCGATGACCGGGAAGGTGTTTTTGATTTTGTCACACCCTATCCCGACTACGATCTTCAGGAAGTGGTTCGCTATGCGAAATCCAAAGGGGTTACCATCATCATGCACCACGAGACCAGTGCGGCCCCCCGGACCTACGATCAACAACTGGATACTGCCTATCAATTGATGCAAAACCTGGGTCTGCATTCCGTCAAAACCGGCTATGTAGGCAAAATCATCCCAAAAGGCGAATATCATCACGGACAATGGATGGTCAATCATTACCGCCGGGTCATCGAAACCGCCGCCAAGTACCAGATAGCTGTCGATGCCCATGAACCCATCAAAGGAACCGGTTTGCGACGGACTTATCCCAACATCATTTCCCGTGAAGGGCTGCGCGGCCAGGAATGGAATGCCTGGTCGACCGACGGTGGAAATCCACCGGAACACCTTTCCATCGTGGCATTCACCCGGATGCTGGCCGGACCTATCGACTTTACCCCCGGAGTCTTCGACATCAAACTGAATCCCTATAAACCCAATAACCAGGTTAATACCACCCTGGCCCAGCAACTGGCCTTATATGTGGTCATTTACAGCCCCATCCAAATGGCCTGTGATCTGCCGCAGAACTACGAAGGCCAGCCTGGTTTCCAGTTTATTCGGGATGTGGGCGTCGACTGGGAACAGTCACGGGTGATCGATGGAGATGTGGGTGATTACGTGGTCATCGCCCGCGAGGAACGCGGAACCGGGAATTGGTTCATGGGTGGCATCACCGATCAGGAATTTCGTGATGTGATCTTCGACCTGGATTTTTTGCCTCCCAACACAACCTTTACAGCTACGTTGTACCACGATGCCCGGGATGCCGATTGGGATAAAAATCCGTTGGCCATGGAAATCGAAACCAAAGAAGTGACCTCGGAAGATGTATACACGGTATACATGGCACCCGGAGGTGGATTCGCCCTGAGTCTGATCAGGAAAGAATAAGAAGGATCACAACCATGCCTCCAGCCTTTCTCGGACTTTGTTGAATGCATCCACATGTTGCTGGCGACCGAGTCTTTTAAACATGAATGTGAGAAAACGCATGTGTTCGATTTCGCCGAATAAATCTTTGATGTTGATGCAACGGGTCACTTGGTCCTCATACAAATTAATAAGTTCACTTACTTTATCTTTAGGCAGTTTGGCACCGAGTACCGACTGACAAATTTTGATTTGAATTTTGGCCAACTGGCCCCAGAGATTGGAACGGCTTAATTTGAACTGATCCACTTCTTCTTCCCAATACGAAAGGAAGGATACAGCATCCTGCACCTTTGCCGTTTTAACCAGTTCATCGAAAACCTGGTAATCGCCGTCGCATTTGAAAAACTGCAAGGTGTAGTAGGACGTGGCCGGATAAATGACGTCCAGTGGTTTGCTGGCTTTTTGCCAGGCCTGACGGTAATAACCTGCTGCCTTATCCAGATAATCACGACTTTTGGCAAAAATAGGATCAATGATGGCTGCCCGCTTAAACGTACTTCCAAAAGAGGTCATGCGTTCATAGGTGGCACCGAGGGTCATCTGCTTGTCGATGTCTCTCAGGATGCTATTTAATTCCTTTATATAGGGACGCAATGATTGCTTTGGTCCGAGGTTCAAAACGTCATTGGCCAGTTTTTTTGCTCGGATGTTGCAATAATGATCCAACACCTGGATACCAAAATCCGAATTGTCTTCCATGAGCAATTGTCTGAAACACTCGATCGCCGCCTGGTATTGACCTAACTGGGCGTAGATTTTACCTTCCGTTTCGACGATATGGCCCCGGAGTTTTCCGATCATGTTGGCCCTACGGGTCAGACTTTCCGTGCGATCACGTAAACTCCTGATGGTCTGACTGCTCCGGCCCGCCGTCAGGTTCACACTTCTGGATTCCGACAAAATATTATCCAGCTCCAGCGCAATTTCGGACTCCAGCGTCAGATGATCATCGTTTTCAGAATGATAGGGCTCCTGGACCAATCGGTAAAACTGGTCTCCGTAACATTGGTAGGCTCCCCAGGTATTAAACTTCTCCTGTTGTTCATAACATTCTTCGCGGGCCCGGCGGACGGCATCGCCGAAATATTCACCGTGGTACAGGGCGGTGTAAAGTTGCTCGGCAAATACCAGGGCAGCCGCATCATTGACCGCCCAGCCTGCCACAACGACTGCCTTCACGCCCATTTTAATGAATTGGGTACCGATATTTGCCGCCAACCGGTGCCTGTTTTGCAAATATTCCTCCCGTTGGGGATCATTCTGTCCCGAATAGCAGCAATTTATAAAGACGAACTCCGGAATCGCAGAAAGCTGACGGATGGTTCCCGGATCCAGAAATAAATCTTTACCGATGACGATTCCAACTTTATTATCCTTGGGTGCATAGATGCCATGTCCTGCCACATGAAGGATTTTGTGTTCCCTCGCGTAAAGGGCTTTAATGATCGTTGTCGCCTCACACCGGCGCAAGAGTTCTACATCAACTTTTTGCCGGGTGAGCAGGTCGGCCACCTTCTGGGCTTCAACATAGGCCCCTTCCAGTGGTGGAAAAGCTGTATCGTGGTAATTGGGGTCACCGATGACCAGTGCATGGTTGTTATTGACCAGGGCCGGCGTAATGGGGGTATCATCGGAATACAATTGACGGATTAGTCCCGCTTCCACAAAAGTGGGCTTTTGGCCATAGTTGCTGTCATGAAACATTTCCCAGGGAAAATTTGCTGCCTCGACATCCATTTTCCATTCGATGTTGCGGTGGTTGCGGATAAAGTCTTTGAAAGAATTTGGAATGAGTAATTCAAATATAGCCTTTGAATCGTCACGACTCAATTCTTGCTTTACCGTCAGGGTCTCGGCCAAATGCTCGGCCAGTTTCAGGTTGGAAAAAACCCTATCCACCGGAACACTGGCCAATCCGCCATAAGCGCTGAATCTGAGGTAAGGCAGTGGATGATCCGGATCGGTGTTTTTCTCTTTGACCGTGGTCATGGATTGCCACCAACTGCGGGATTCTTCCCGGAGTAAGCGACTGCGGTTGCCAAAACCACGTTCAATTTCTTCCCGAAGCTCAATGGAAATCGTGTTTTTATCCTCCTTCAGCTGCCGTA
>JAGQXC010000594.1 GCA_020436785.1 Saprospiraceae bacterium
ACGATCGGTGGCCGATCGTTTGTCCTCCAACAAATATCGGGTAAAATGTTCCTGCACGTAACGGTTATCCAGGCTTTTGGGTGGTGGCGCTTTCAGGTACGGATCGCCGTTCAATTTTTCCAGCAGATCGTGGAGCACCTGCCCCCGCGAAGCAAGCGTCCCCTGGTCATCGTATTCTTCACCCATCTCGCGAGCCAGGGCATTAAGCAGCTGGTTGGCTCCGCCGACATCCCAGGCCCGCCCGATCGCCGGGACGGTCACGTTGGCAATGCCCCCCAGATTGAGGTAGGCATCGTAACCGGGAAAGAGGTTTAGATCGGCCAGGTGAGCCAATGGAGCACCCTGTCCACCCAGTGCCAGGTCGGCGCTGCGCACATCGGTCATCACAGGCAGACGACAGGCCGCGGAAATGGTGGCGCCGTGACCGAGTTGCACCGAATAATGCGCTTCGGGATCATGAGCCACCGCATGACCGTGAACGACCACCAGTTCCGGACGGGTGTCGATGGAACGAATGAAATGGGAGATCTGGGCACCCAACCAGGTGCCGTAGGCTGCATTCCAGGCAAAAAAAGTGCGCTGGTCCACCGACGGTATTTGCCGGAGTCGATCCAGCCATTGTTGATCGTATTTGGCCGAGAAGACCGCTTCGATCGACCACAGGGGATGTTCGGGCAATCCGGAAAAGGTGCAACAGGCCATATCCAGGCCGTCCAGGGAACTGCCTGACATCACACCTACAATGGTCCGTGTTGTGGTCAAATTACTGCTTTAAAGTCATCGTGTACTTCGCGACTGCCTCGATCTGTTCCTTGGTCAGGACATTTTCGAATGGTACCATGGCATTTTTACCATGAGTTACCTGTTCGATGCGTTCTTCCAGGGTGGTCTCGGAAACGGTCAGGTCCTTGGCGCCATTTAAACCCAGCTTACCATCCGGCCCGTGACAGACCGCACAATATTGAGTAAACAACTTTTTACCTTCCTCATTGGAGGCTTCATCGGTTCCACCGGCAGGTTTGCTTTCATTGGCAGCCGTACTGCCCGAGTCACCGGAATCACCGGACGAGGGTGCGCAGGCGACCATGGCACATGCCACGATCATCAGCGCTAAAAATATTCTAGCCATGTGATGAGTTTGAGATTAGGCCGTGAAGTTACTATAAAAGTTAGGGAGTAACGAAGGGTTGGAGTTGTTAAAAGCAACGTCATTCTCAATCACCTGCAACCCATCCGCCTCTTTACAAATCTTCATCCGCGGTCACCCAATTGGTCCGGGTTTAGCTGAGGTTAACCGTCGACAATAAGATGCCTGTCCCAGATTTGGAAAAAGATGTTGCTGTAATTCATTCATTAGCTGCTCATTAGAAATCTTCACGAAGATCTGCCTGACTAATTGGTCTCTGATGCTGTTGGTAAGCCTTTTTTCTTCCCGGGCAAAGTCTATGTGTATGATTTTACCATAATCAAAGGGCTTTACCGGTGTGTTCAGTAGGAAACGGCTGGTGATAAGTCTTTTAAACCTACGATTTTCATCCATTTGGGCCTGAATTTGCTGCGTGATTTTTATCTCATTTTGTACCGTAAAAACTTTGGTAACAGAAGTATTTCCTTTAATCAATTTGCGATATGCAATAACAGCTAACGGCAGGAATAATACGGGTAGGAAAAATTTAATCATCACGGTAGTCTACCTGATGGTGCAACGAATAAAATGGATGCATCGAAAGGGCAGTTCATCCTTTTTCACGATATTCCAAACAACGGTTCTATCCACCTGTCGGTTTTCGTTAAGTTAGAATATTGCTGGATGATCCATGCCATCATTCCCTCTGATCTTACGCATTCGAATCGGTTTGGCAAGTCGGGAGAATTTCGATAACTTGATTTCCCTTTTATCAACCGAAAAAAAGACACCTCCGCAGGATCATTTGGACGGTTGACTTTTCATCATCTCTAAAACATTACAGGATATGAGTGTTGATACCAAAAACATACGCAACGTGGTCTTGCTCGGCCACTCCGGATGCGGGAAAACGACTTTGGCCGAAACCATGTTGTTCGAAGGCCATGAGATCCACCGCCGGGGTTCCGTGCAGGACCACAACACAATATCCGATTACTCGGACATTGAGCACCACCGGGAAAATTCGCTTTTCTCAACATTGATGCACCTGAACTGGAAAGATTCAAAAATAAACATCATCGACACGCCAGGACTGGACGATTTTTGTGGTGAAGTCATCTCTTCCCTCAAGGTGGCAAGTACCGGTGTTATGGTCCTCAATGGCGCCCACGGTGTCGAAGTCGGTACGGAGATCATCTGGGAATACGTCGAAAAATTTAAGTCTCCGACCATATTTGTGATCAATCAAATGGATCATGAAAAATGTGATTATGAAAATACCCTCGAGCAAGCCCGGAATCGTTTCGGCACGAAAGTATTTCCTATCCAATACCCGCTGAATCAAGGCAAAGATTTTAATGCCATCGTGGACATCCTCCGCATGACTGTATATGAATTCGGTCCGGATGGTGGCAAACCGGAAAAAGTGGATATTCCGGAAAGTGAGAAAGCAAATGCTCAGGATCTGCACAACCAGCTCGTCGAGATCGCTGCCGAAAACGACGAGGGGTTGATGGAGATCTTTTTCGATAAAGGAACCCTCTCGGAAGAAGAATTGACCAAGGGGTTGAAGATCGCTATTGCCCAGGGTGATTTTTGTCCGGTATTTATCGCCTCTGCGGCCAGGGATATGGGTTCCGGCCGGATCTTGGGATTTATCAATGACATCTGTCCAAACCCTGCCGAGCGGGCGCCGGTCGCCCTCACCGACGGGACGACATTACCCTGTGATTCCAGCGAACCGACCACCTTATTTGTTTACAAAACCGTCCACGAGCCACGCATCGGCATGGTTTCCTATTTCAAGGTATACTCCGGAGAACTGAAAAGCGGTGACGAACTGATCAATATGCAAACAGGATCCCACGAACGCTTCGGCCAGATCCTGGTCGCCAATGGCAAAAACCGGACTCAGGTTGATGCTTTGAAAGCAGGTGACCTCGGGGTTGCTGTAAAATTGAAAGACACCCACACGAACCAGACTTTAAATACCAAAGGCACCGAGGTGGTCATCGAACCGATCGAATTTCCAGCTCCTCGCATACGTACCGCCATAACCACTCCCAACAAGACCGACCTGGAAAAAATGGTCAAGGGACTGCACATGATTGAAGAAGAAGATCCCACCCTGCATTCGGAGCAATCCATGGAGCTGAAACAATTGATCCTGCATGGTCAGGGCCAATTGCATTTCGATGTCATCAAAACCCGGCTCGAAGATGAATTTAATGTCAGCATGGAATTTGAAAAACCGCGTATTCCCTACCGTGAAACGATCACCAAATCGTCTAATGACTCCTACCGCCACAAAAAGCAATCCGGTGGTGCCGGTCAGTTTGCCGAGGTGCACATGCGCATTGAGCCCTACTTTGAAGGCATGCCGGATCCCAGTGGGTTAACCGTACGGAATACCGATCTGACGGATCTGCCCTGGGGCGGCAAACTGGCTTTCCTGTGGTGCATTGTAGGAGGATCCATCGATACAAAATTTGCCAGCGCCATTAAGAAGGGTGTGATGCATAAAATGGAAGAAGGGCCATTGACCGGATCCTATTGCCGGGACATCCGCGTATGTGTGTATGATGGAAAAATGCACCCGGTAGACTCTAATGATATGGCTTTCCAGATTGCAGGAACCATGGTATTCCGCAATGCCTTCAAACAGGCCGGCGCCCAGATCCTTGAGCCAATTTACAACGTCGAAATCCTCTGCCCGGAAGAGTCGATGGGTGACATCATGGGCGATCTGCAGACCCGCCGGGCGATGATCATGGGTATGGACAGCGACGGACATTACCAAAAAATCATTGCCAAAGTACCGGAAGCCGAGATGTACAAGTATTCTTCCACCCTCCGCAGTTTGTCTCAGGGCCGGGCGAAATTCACCCGTGAATTTGCTGAATACATGCCGGTAACACCGGATATTCAGCAACACCTGATCGATGCCTACCAGGCGGAAGAAGTGGAAGGGTAATCCTGATCGAACAAGCTTTTTTCCATATTTAAAGCGTCCTCTCCGGGCGCTTTTTTATTTTGTGCCCATGGAAATGGTTTCGCTCCATATTTACCCGGTCAAAGGCATGGCCGGAATGACCGTCCAGGAAGCGATTCCGGAAGGACGCGGATTTCGCTACGACCGACGTTGGATGCTGGTGGATCCAACCGGCCGGTTTATCAGTCAACGGGAACATCCCTCTCTGGCGACCTGGCAATCTGTGGTCGAAGGAGATCATCTTTGCATCAACCACCGGCATCATCCGGAAATCCGGCTCGAGATCGGATTGGACCATTGGGGTCAACATCCTTTTGTTCCGGTCCAGATCTGGAAGGACACAGTACTTGCGCAGATCAGTTCCATGTCCGTGGATGCCTGGCTGCAGAAACACCTGGACCTGTCGTGCCGGTTGGTCTATATGGGCGAAAACTCCCGCCGTCCGGTAGATCCAAATTATGCCCTGAACGGCGAAGAAGTTAGTTTTGCAGACGGCTATCCTTACCTTCTGACCACAACCGCATCTCTGGAAGATTTGTCCAGACGAATGGAATCGGACCTGGTTATGCAGCGCTTCCGTCCCAGCATCGTTCTAAGGACAACCACTCCTTATGAAGAAGACAACTGGAAAGGATTACAAATTGGTTCGCATCGCTTCCGGATAACGAAACCTTGTGCACGCTGTCAGGTCATCACCATCGATCCCGAGACGACATCCGTCGAACCGCGGGTATTGACCACCTTGTCCAACTACCGCCGTGTAGGGAATAATGTCATGTTTGGAATGAATGCCTGTTGGGAAGGTGGAAATGGAACCCTCTCGCTTGATCAGAAACCCCAAATCCTCGTCTGAAAAGTTGGTTACAACGGAGCCAGCTGCATTACCATCCATCGTTTAGCCCATGACAAACGTTTAACCAGCAGGAGACTGGACAAACGACCGGATTACGTTTCTGCGCACGTCAGGCAACCCGTTCATCATTGACTTAATCGAAATCGTATGAAATACCATCAATCTATTGAAAAAAAGATGAATCTGCCCGGCCTCAGCGAAAAGCTGGCTGCCCTCTCCGGATCGGATCTCAATACCCTGCTGATGGAGGTATTTCGAAGCCGGGCCGGCAGGATTAACCCTTCGTCATTGGTCAACGGGTTATTTGAAAACCGATTTACCCAGCCCGGATCGACAGATCCGATCGCCTTAAAAAAGCTGGAGTTGTATTATCTGGAAGTGGCCACTCATTTAGCATTTTCCGTCGTTCAATTATCACCTTTGGCACCTTTGGGCGTCTGTTCGTCCATGGCACCGGTTGCCCAGAATACCATTGTTTCCAGTTTGCGAAATACCGAAATTGTTTCGGATGTGACCAATGTACTGGCGTTGATGACCGCACAGGAAGTCCGTAAAAATCAAAACAGAGAACAGGTCATCCGGCTGGCCACTACCCACCGGCATGTCCGGGCACAAGCTTTTGATCGACCCGGATTTGCCGCCCATTTCTCCATTGCCGGCTTTACCACCGGGGGCTGGGACCAGGGCAACCATCGCTTTGAAGCGACCGCATTCCTGGAACATGTCACCTTGCACCGCCGCATCATCCGGTCCATCTTCCCGCAGGGTCCATTGGTCATCCGCATCTATTGGCAACATGCCGCCGACCGCCTGCAAACGTCGATCTTAAAAGGACTGGAAGAATTACCGGATTCGATCACCCTGGAACAGGAATCAAAAACGGGCGATTTTACCTATTATCCGGTGGTCCAGTTCAAGATCCTCTTGGTGGATTCCGGACAGTCCTGGGAACTGGCCGACGGAGGTCTGGTCTCCTGGACCCAGGAACTTATTCCCAATCACAAACACCGGCTGATGATCAGCGGGACCGGTTTGGATTTGATTCTCCGCGCAAACCAATCCACTGATCCTTCCTCAAACACCGCGAAGTGAAATCCCGGGGTTTGCCATGGATTTGTTATTTTTATTTGATAAACAGGATTAAACGAGCGTAATTATGGAGGATCAACATCATCACAGCGTTTCACCTCATGACATGGAGGAACTTTGGGAACAGGACCTGCTGCAACGATATCCGACTGAAGGCACTAAGGCCAGATCGGAGTACCGTAATTACGATTCACCAGCCCGGGATACGGTTCGTGCGTTTTACCAGCAAAATCATACCCACCAGACCTACGATTTTGTACTGCAGAAGGAAGCCGAATTTCTGGGATTCAACCGGCGGGAAATGTCGTTGTGGGATGCTGTCGATTACCTGAATACCCTGGTGGACGATTCGGACCCGGACATCGACCTGGATCAAACCCAGCATTTATTGCAAACGGCCGAAGCCATCCGCGCTGACGGTCACCCGGACTGGTTTATCCTTACGGGTTTTTTACACGACCTGGGTAAAGTACTGTGCCTGTTCGGCGAGCCCCAATGGGCTGTGGTGGGGGATACGTTTCCGGTGGGATGTGCCTATTCGGATAAAATTGTCTATCCGGAATTTTTCCGGGCCAACCCGGACTTTTCTGATGAACGGTACAATACCACTTACGGAATCTATGAGCCAAATTGTGGCTTGCGCAACGTACATCTTTCCTGGGGTCACGACGAGTACCTCTACCATATAATGAAAAACTACCTGCCAGAACCTGCCTTATATATGATCCGTTATCATTCATTTTATGCCCAGCATCGGGAGGAAGCCTACGACCATCTGCTGGATGCGCACGACCGGGAGCATTTCAAATGGGTCCGCGCATTTAACCCCTACGATTTATACTCCAAGTCGCCTTCACCGCCTGATGTGAATGCTTTGCGACCTTATTACGAAGACCTGGCAGCCAAATTTCTTCCTGATACGCTGCGATTCTGATGATATTAATATTTCCTGACGGGTGCTTCTCTTCAATAAACCGTAGTTGACCAATGCAACGATTTAGCCAAAAGACTGTCCTGGTGACCGGAGGCGGAGGCGTATTGGGAGGCCACCTGGCCCAGGCGTTTGCTGCAGCAGGAGCCCGGATCTGGTTACTGGGCAGAACGGAGGCTTCCCTGCTTGAAAGAAAGCGTTTGATCGAGGAGGCCGGAGGATCCTGTTCCCACCACGTGGCGGATGTGCTTGATAAGCAGGCATTGGAAGAATTGCGGGAAACCCTTATTCAAAACCATACCCCGGTCGATATCCTGATCAATGCAGCCGGAGGCAACCTCCCCGGCGCGACCATACCTCCGGGTAAAACCATTTTTGATGTATCCATCGAAGATTTTAACCGGGTAACCGACATCAACCTGATGGGCACGGTGATCCCTTCCTTAATCTTTGGGGAAATGATGGCCAAAGGGGGACATGGTGTCATCCTGAATATCTCTTCGATGGCCGTCGACCGGACCATAACCCGGGTTGCCGGTTATTCGGCGGCTAAGGCTGCCATGGAAAACTTTACCCGCTGGATGGCCGTGGAATTGGCTTTAAAATTCGGAGAAGGCTTAAGGGTAAATGCCCTCGCTCCCGGATTTTTTATCGGTAACCAAAACCGTGCTTTACTGACCAACAGCGATGGAAGTTATACCGAGCGGGGTCAATTGATCATCCAGGGCACACCGATGCGCCGTTTTGGGCAGGCCGATGAACTGAATGAAGCCGCACTTTTTTTATGCAGTGAGGGCGCCCGCTTTATCACCGGCGTGGTTCTCCCGGTCGACGGCGGATTCAGTGCTTTCAGCGGCGTGTAACCGAACCTAATTAACCGCGACGATGACTTTAACCATTTTCACCTTTATCGGATTTACCCTTTTTGTTGCCGGATACGTATGGTGGCGCTTGCGACGGGAAGACCTGAGTACCAAGGATGGCTATTTTCTCGGAGGACGCAGTCTGACCGGGGTTGTCATCGCCGGATC
>JAGQXC010000595.1 GCA_020436785.1 Saprospiraceae bacterium
AATCTTTGATAGCCAGAATCCAGCCAAAGTCAAAATATCAGAAGGAGTTCAGCAATAATATCGATCTTCAGAGGGCAAAATTCGATGCTAATGAAATTTCTTAAAGCTGTTCCAATATTATATTCCCGGGATGTGGAAATCAGTGTAACCTACTTTTGTGAATGCCTGAAGTTTGAGAACAAATGGGAATGGGATCATCCACCAACCTTTGCAGGGGTATATCGCGATGAAGTGGAGGTATTTTTTTGTAAAGAAGGTCAGGGTGGTCCGGGTACCTGGCTATCCCTTGTTGTGGATGATGTCGATGAATATTATGATTTGGTTAAAGACAGTGGGGCAAAGATTCTCATCGGCCCGGAAACAAAAGAATGGAATATGCGTGAAATGCTCATAGAATGCCCGGATGGCCATATCGTCAGAGTAGGTCATAATACAAATTGTGACTAAAAAATGTTAACCTGGCAACCTTTCAATAAAATGATTATACAACAGAATTTAGTTTTCCGGTTAGGGCAAATAAGATAAAGATCACTTCCCAGGTTTCCTGACCAATAAATCACTTAACGCTCTATATGGATGAAAACCTAAAGGTGCCCAGGTTGTTAACTTATTGATTAAAAACAGGTTCTCACCCTGTTATACATGCAAAAATCAACAAATGACGCGAGTAAATCTTGGATTGCAGGGCCTGGAAGTGCCGGCTATTGGCCTGGGGTGTATGGGCATGTCGGAATTCTACGGTCCATCTTCCGAAGCAGAGAATCTGCGGGTATTGGACAAGGCGGTGGAATTGGGATGCACTTTCTGGGACACCTCTGACATGTATGGACCATACACCAACGAAATCCTCCTGGCAAAGGCCATGAAAGGACGACGGGGAAAGGTTATTCTGGCCACTAAATTTGGCATTTCCCGGAACGAAGATGGCAGCTGGCAAGGCACCAAAGGGGGTGCAGAATATGTGAAAAAAAGTTGTGATGCATCGCTGCAACGGCTGGGCACCGACTACATTGATCTTTATTATCAGCACCGTCTCGATCCGAAAACGCCCATCGAAGAGACCGTTGGAGCAATGGCTGAATTGGTTCAGGCAGGCAAAGTCCGTTACCTTGGCCTGTCGGAAGCTCCTCCTGAGATTATCATCCGAGCCCATGCCGTCCACCCCATCAGCGCGCTACAGACCGAATATTCACTCTGGACCAGGGAGGTGGAAGCCGAGATCTTGCCAACCATCCGGAAACTGAATATCGGATTTGTCGCCTACAGCCCGCTAGGCAGAGGTTTCCTGTCCGGAGCATTTCGATCCCGCAGTGATCTGAAGCCGGGAGACTGGAGATTGAACAATCCCCGGTTTTCCGAAGAAGCCATCGCCAAAAATGTTGAATTGGCTGATGTGGTCGCAGAAATCGCGAAAGAAATAAATGCCAGTCCTGCACAGGTCGCACTGGCCTGGCTGCTTTCGAGGAAAATTCCATTAGCTACCATACCAGGCACCCGCAGCATCCGGCGGTTGGAAGAGAATTGGGCAGCTC
>JAGQXC010000007.1 GCA_020436785.1 Saprospiraceae bacterium
AATCCGTTGGGTGGGTTTGGCAATCAAAGGTGCTCATCTAGAACCATTCAACTCCTAATGTCCAAACGTGGACTAACATAAATTTTCATAAGTGTATCGTCTCCCATTTATAGGGGGTTAGCCCAGTGGGGTTGTGGGGTATGGGAAAAAGGACAAAGGAAAAAGGAGTCCACCCGGCTATGCTCGATATCTTATCCGCGCATAAGGTTGGCTCATTAACTCATCTACAGATTAACTCATTAACTTGGGTATGGGGTACGAGGTATTAGGTGCGAGGTGTGGGGTGGTGCAATGCTGACAGCAGCGAAGCGCTCGTCAGTAGGTATGGGGTGGGACCGAATCAATCCCACTGTCATTTCGTACCGACGCTCATACCTCCATCGGCATTCAGGAACTGACAGCACTACCTGCGATCGCTAAGGCGGTATCAGCATTTCAATCAACCGATCATCTATGCGAACCCAATGCGCTGATTAATTGTTGGCACGATTACAAGTTCCTCGGTCAATGTGTATCTTTGAAATGCAGGTGGACCGCCATCGATAGCCACCCCGACCGGATGAAGAATTCGTACAAATCCGATTATTATGAAATTTTTACACCGTCCCAAACCACGTACCTACCGCTACATACCCCGCTATTATGATCCGGCCAAGGAAGAGTTGGAAAACCGCCTCAAACAGCAGGAAAAGGCCAAGGGGGACGATGTGGATGCGGTCAAAGCGCGCATCTCCACGGGGCTCCGGCAAAGGTCACAGGTGGACACGGAATACCAAAGCCGATTGATCCGAAAATCGAATCGTACGCTGTTCTATACCATTGTCCTGTTATTACTTATTACCTTTGTCCTTTTATCTAAAGGTTTACCGACCATCATTCACCTATTGGAATAAACTATGGATATAATCCAGCTTCTACCGGATGCAATTGCCAATCAGATTGCGGCCGGTGAAGTCATACAGCGCCCAGCTTCCGTCGTCAAAGAGCTGATGGAAAATGCCGTCGATGCCGGAGCCACCTGGATTCAGGTATTGATCCGTCAGGCCGGCAAGCAGCTGATCCAGGTGGTGGATAATGGAAAAGGCATGTCAGAAACCGATGCACGGCTGTGTTTTGAGCGTCATGCTACTTCCAAGATCAAACAAGCAGAAGACCTCTTTCACATCCGAACCAAGGGATTTCGTGGCGAAGCCCTGGCGTCCATCGCGTCCGTTGCCCAGGTAGAATTAAGAACCAGACCGGCTGGAGAAGACTTGGCCACCCTGATCCAAATTGCTGCCAGCAAAGTTGAAAAACAGGAGTACTGCCAAGCTCCGGAAGGCACATCATTGGCCGTGAAGAATCTCTTCTTCAATGTGCCGGCACGGCGGAATTTTCTGAAGTCGGATCCGGTGGAAATGCGCCACATCGTCGAAGAGTTTCACCGAATTGCCATCGCCCATCCCCAGATCGGACTGGAATTGTTTCACCAGGAGGAAGCCATTTACCGCTTACCTGCCCAGAATTTGCGTCAGCGTCTCGTGGCATTGTTTGGCAAAGCCATTAATGAAAAGTTGGTTCCGGTAGAAGAAGAAACCAACATCGTGCGAATGCAGGGCTTCATTGCTAAGCCGGATTATGCCAAAAAGAGCCGGGGAGAGCAATATTTTTTCGTCAATCAGCGCTTCATCAAAAGTCCTTATCTCAATCATGCGGTCAAGTCTGCTTACGAACAATTGTTGCCGGAGGACCACTATCCCTTTTACACGCTTTTCCTCGAAATCGATCCCGAGCGCATCGATGTCAACGTGCATCCAACCAAAACCGAAATAAAATTTCAGGAAGAACGCCTGATCTACAACCTGCTCAAGGCCAGTGTAAAACATGCGCTGGGCCAGTTTCAAATTGTGCCGACCCTGGATTTCGAAGCGGAAGGCATCCAGCACCAACACCAAACCGGGCGATTGGGTCAGTATGCGCCGGTGAGGGAACAGCCCTCCGCCAACTGGCGGCAACTCTATGAAGGCCTGGATAATCCCCTGCACAGAAAAGATGACCCGATTCCTGTGCCGATTATTCGTCCATCCAAGGCCAATGACCTGGATGCTCCCATCGAGACCTCCGAATGGGGATGGGAAGCCAAAGAACCAGTGCAGATCCTGCTTGCTTACATCCTGGTACCCATTAAATCAGGGATGATGCTGATCGATCAGCAGGCAGCGCATGAACGGATCCTGTATGAACAATATCTGGATCAGCTCTCTACGGCAGAGGTGCCCACCCAGCGGGCCTTATTCCCGGCAACCATCGAACTGAGTGGTGGTGACGCACACCTGCTCAAAGAATTTTTACCCAAGATCAACCAATTGGGGTTTGAGGTCGAAGAATTTGGTGGCAACACCTTTATCATTCACGGATTACCAGCACAACTGCATTATGGGGATGAACCATCCCGGCTGATCGAACAATTGCTGGAAGAGCTGAAGCAAAACCGGGATTTGAAATTGGATGTCAATGAACAGGTTGCCCGGTCATTGGCAGTCAGTGCCGCCTGTAAACGTGGCACGCGTCTCAGCACGCTGGAGATGCAAGAAATCATCGATCACCTGTTTGCCTGCGAACTTCCGTTCAAAAGCCCAGCTGGTCGAAATAGCTTTATTACACTCGAAAAAAATAAACTGGAGCGCTTGTTTTTAAGTTGAATATTGCACAGAATTCAAAATTATGCTCAGACTGACAGAAGTCGTTAAACACTTATTGATCATAAACATCCTGGTGTTTTTCGCCATGCAAATCTATCCGGCATTGTATGATTACCTGCCTATGGCCAGTCCATGGAGCGATGCATTTATGCCGATGCAGATTGTCACCCACATGTTTGCCCACGCCAATTTTACCCACCTGTTCCTTAACATGTTCGGACTGTATATGTTTGGTCCAATTCTGGAGAATCAAATGGGTCCGAAACGATTTTTGGCCTATTACCTGATCACCGGATTAGGAGCTGCTGTGATCTATGTCCTGAGTTTTATTCTGCAGTTTTATTTTCGGTTTGGGGATCAGTGGACCATGGCTTTGCCGCATATACCTACCGTATTGGGGGCTTCGGGAGCAATCTTCGGATTGCTGGTCGCTTTTGGGATGATTTTTCCCAATATGCGGGTCATGTTGCTCTTCCCACCGATTCCGATGAAAGCAAAATATATGGTTTTGCTCTTTGCCTTGATTGAGATTGTCAGCGGGGTGGGCAATTTGCAGCCCGGGGTGGCCAATTTTGCCCACTTGGGAGGTGCCATTACCGGAGCCATCCTGATCTTATTTTGGCGTCGGCGTGTTTAAGTAAAATCCGGAGGACATCCTAATTATTAAAGTAATTTTACGTTTATTGTAATATAACCAACGACTGATTTATGTTTCAATCCATCTGGCAAGACATCCGTGGAATCTTTCAACATGGTCACATGCTCAACCGGATCATCGTGGTCAATCTTGCCGTTTGGGTATTGGTGTTACTCGGCCAGGTATTTCTAAAAGGGGCCGGTTGGTATGGTCCATTTATCCAGCATCTCGAATTATCATCGGACTGGAAGGAAATCCTTTTTCGGCCCTGGACCCTGGTTACGCACATGTTCCTGCATGAAGGTTTGTTTCATATTCTGTTTAACCTTTTGGTCCTGTACTGGTTTGGTCGCATTGTCGGCGACTTCATCGGAGATCACCGGGTACTCCCGTTGTACCTGTTGGGAGGGCTGACCGGCGCCTTGTTTTTTTTCCTCAGTGCCAATATTCAGCATCCCGGAATTACGCACTACGCCCTGGGTGCATCGGCGGCAGTAACCTGTTTTATCCTGACCAGTGCCTGGTTATCTCCCAATTATGAGATGCACCTTTTGCTGATCGGCCCGGTTAAAATCAAATACATAGCCTTTTTTGTCATGCTACTTGACCTGGTAGGCGTTGCCAACAATGCCAATTCCGGAGGGCACTTTGCCCATTTAGGCGGCGCGGTAATGGGCATTGCTTATGTCGAAATGCTACGCCGGGGAGACGATCTGGCTTATCCGTTTATCCGTTTCTTCAACTGGTTACGAGATTTGGGTAATTCCCCTGCGCAACAACCGCGTCCCCGGACGGCCGTCCTGGTCAAACATCCTGCGATGCGTTCCCGTCAAAAGAATAGTGATTACCAGGGCATGAGTTACCAGGAAAAACTGGATGCCATTCTGGACAAAATCAAAGCAAAAGGCTATGAGAAGTTGTCCGAGGAAGAAAAGGCATTTTTATCGGAAGCAAGTAAAAAAGACTGACCTTGAAGCGTTTGACCAAGATTATTCTGGGATTCAACATTGGATTGGTCAGTCTGACATTATTATCCTACCTGTCACCGATCGTAAACCCCATTACCTTTTGGCCAACGTCCCTGTTAGGAATCTTTTTTCCGGTTTTATTCATTTTGAATTTGTTGTTCATCATTACCTGGCTGTTCAGTAAACCGTCATTTGCACTCATCTCGGTAATTACGCTTGCACTGGGTTGGCGACAGGTACAAAACATTTACGCCCTGCCTCTGGAAGACCGGGACATCCCGGAAGGATCTTCCGCCGTTCATCTGATGAGTTATAATGTTGCCTACCTGAACCGGGTTATCAGCAATGCCCGACACAGTAGAGAAGAGGAATTTACGCACTACCTGCAAGAGAAAAATCCGGACATCATCTGCTTGCAAGAGGTGTCGGAAAAAACCATGGAATTTGTGGCTTCCACCCTGGATTCCAATTTTCACTTTGAAATTCGCAAACCGGCCGGGATCATTTCGCGTTATCCCATCCTCCAAACTGGCTATTTGTTCGACCGTGCCCAAAAGACTTTTGCTCTATGGACGGATCTGAAAATCCAGGATCAAACGATTCGTGTTTATTGTTTGTACCTGCAATCCAACCAGATCACCCGTGATGCCGACCACCTGGTCAGGGAGGGTGATCTGCAGGAAGAAAAAACCTGGTCCACCGTGGCTACCATCCTGACCAAATACCGTTCCGCGGCCCAAAAACGAGCGGAAATCTTGCCCGTACTTAAGCAACACCTGCAGGAATGCCCGCATCCGTACATCCTGGCCGGAGACTTTAATGATGTACCACATTCGTACGTCTATTCCCAACTGTCTAAAAACATGCAGGATTCTTTTCACTTTTCCAAAGGAATGAAATTTACTTATGGCGGCGTGATCCCCTTTTTACGCATCGATTACATCCTCGCTACTGCACAATGGAACATCTACGGCTTTGACCGGGACCAGGTGAATTATTCTGATCATTTCCCCATATTCAGTACCTTAGCGCTCGCAAAAAAATCGTGATGAACACCAAATTAGTGGTCTACAATTCCTGGTCCGGAGAGAAGGAAGAATTCACCCCCATCCATCCCGGCCGGGTAGGAATGTACGTCTGCGGGCCCACCGTATACAGCGATGTCCACTTAGGAAACTGCCGCACGTTTGTAAGCTTTGATATCATCTTCCGCTACCTGAAATACCTCGGATATCAGGTCCGATATGTTCGCAACATCACCGACGTGGGTCACCTGGAAGGCGATGCCGACACAGATGCCGAAGACAAGATTTCCAAAAAGGCACGGCTGGAACATGTGGAACCCATGGAAGTTGTGCAGCGCTATTCCAATGGGTTTCATGAAATGATGCACATCTTCAACACCCTGCCTCCCAGCATCGAGCCCCGGGCAACCGGACACATCATTGAACAAATCGAAATGGTCCAGAACATCCTGGATAATGGGTATGCTTACGAAAAAAATGGTTCAGTTTATTTCGATGTGCAGAAATTTATCGCCGAAAAAGACATCTATGGGAAGTTGTCGGGCCGCGTGGTAGATGACCTGCTTGCGCTAACCAGGGATAATTTGAAAAATCAGGACGAAAAAGAGCATCCTTCAGATTTCGCCATCTGGATCAAGGCAGATCCGCGCCATTTGATGCGTTGGAATTCACCCTGGTCCGTGGGATTTCCCGGCTGGCACCTGGAATGTTCTGCCATGAGCACCAAATACCTGGGAAAACAATTTGACATCCACGGTGGAGGTGCCGATTTGAAATTCCCCCATCATGAGAATGAAATCGCACAAAACGTCGGAGCCTGTGGTACCACCCCAGCCAACTATTGGTTGCACGGCAACATGCTCCTGATGAATGGAAAAAAAATGTCTAAAAGCGAAGGCAATACCATCACTCCTTACCAACTGTTTACAGGTGAAAGCTCGCTGATCAGTAAAGGGTATAGCCCGATGGTCGTCCGCTTTTTTATGTTGCAATCCCATTACCGCAGCACCCTGGATTTGACCGACCAGGCTTTGCAAGCGGCAGAAAAAGGGTTTTATCGCCTGATGGAGGCAACGGAAGCTGCGCAGGAGTTGGTTGGAGCCATCGCAGCTGCTGCCGGTTCACTCGACCAGGAGTTAAATGCCCTGATGGACAGCATCTTCGCGGACATGAACGACGATTTCAACACCCCGAAAGCGATGGCCAGTCTATTTGACCTGGTCACCAAGATCAATGCACTGAAAGCCGGACACCTGCCAATCAGTGAGGTTACCGAACCAACGCTTAAGCGCATTCAAAAAGTTGTCCCGGATGTCGTGTTTGAAATATTTGGTTTGAAGAATGAAGAGGGTTCAGACGATCATGCGCTGGATGGCGTCATGCAATTGGTCATCGATATCCGCCGGCAGGCCCGTACCAACAAGGATTGGGCTACTGCAGACCAGATTCGTGATCAACTCAATGAATTACACATACAACTTAAAGACGGACCGGAAGGTACTACCTGGTCCAAATCCTAGCATTATGCAATTAATTTTTCCTTCTTTGAATAAAACCTGGACCTGGTCCCTCTTATTATTCCTGATGGTAATGGGAATCGGGTGCAAACAGGAACCCCGTACATCTTCTACCACCACTACGGAAACCCCTTCCTACCAGCCTCCATCCTTTCAGATGGACAGCGCCTACCAATATGTCACGGATCAGGTGGCTTTTGGTTCGCGGGTTCCGGGCTCTGAGGCGCATGAAGCCTGTAAGGACTGGATCGTGGCCAAACTAACCAGTTTCGGGCTGAATGTAATACAACAAACTTTCCCTGCAAAATTGTACACCGGGACTGCTGTCACCGGAACGAACATCATTGCAACCATTAACCCGGATCAAAATAAACGTATCCTGCTGGGTGCCCATTGGGATAGCCGGTTTATGGCAGAACAAGATGTCGATGAATCCACCCGCAACCAACCGATTCTCGGTGCCGACGATGGTGCCAGTGGTGTCGGGGTCTTGCTGGAAATTGCCCGGCTACTGGCACAAAGTTCCATTCCACTGGGCGTCGATATCATTTTATTTGATGTCGAAGATCAGGGTGAACGGTCCGGAGCGACAGAGACCTGGTGCCTGGGTGCCCAATACTGGAGCCGCGATCCGCATGTGCCGGGATACATGGCAAAATATGGCATACTGCTGGACATGGTTGGCGCGCACGATGCGGAGTTTCCGGTGGAGGATTTATCCAACATTCCCGACTACAATGCGCAGGTAGCCGGTCATGTATCTGCGATTTACCTGAAAGTGTGGCGGCTTGCTCAGCAGATGGGCAAAGGCAATTTATTTGTCAAACGTTACGTGGTCGG
>JAGQXC010000596.1 GCA_020436785.1 Saprospiraceae bacterium
ACGATGTACCAGTCCACTTGCTGCGGGACAGACCAGGATGAATAATCGATCGCCTGGAGTCTTTTCTGCAATTGCTCAAATGCTGGCCGGCGTTTGACAAAAGTTGCCTCTGTATAGTCGGGTGCACCATCCAGCAGCGGTGGTTTTTCAAAAGCTCGCCATTCGTGGAAGAGGGTGACCAGATCATCGTAGGCGGAAGATGAAGCTACTGGTGTCTGACCATTGGGCGTTGACTGGCAGCCCAGTATCAGGTAGACCGGCATCAATAAGAGAAAACGGAGATACATCGTTGGTTTCGTTTTTCGGAAGTTAGGCATTTGGACACAAACCAGGAAGGATCAAAACCACGCAGTCTGTCCTTGCCGAATGCCGCAGTAGTCATGCAGCCGGGAGGGAGACCGTAAAAGTTGCTCCCGCACCTATACTGGATGTAACTATAAGTTCTCCACCATGCGACTTCACGATATCGTACGCAAGACTCAAACCAAGTCCAGTCCCCTGCCCGGTCGGCTTGGTGGTAAAAAAGGGCTGGAAGATCTTGGCTTTGATGGTGTCGGGTATGCCAGGGCCATTGTCGGAAACTTTGATTTCAATTTTGTCCGACAGATTTTTGGTAGAGACAACCATTTCAGGCTTTTCAACCTCTGCAATGGCTTGAAATGCATTGTTGATCAGGTTTAAAATGACCCGGCCAATGTCCTGTGGTATCACATTTATTTTTGGCAAATCAGGATTGAAGTTGGTTTTCAAATCCGCATTGAAAGAAATGTCATTTGCCCGAAAACTATGATAAGCCAACTTCAAATATTCATCGCAAAGGGCATTGATATCTGTCAACTCCTTTTCTCCGGTACTGGTCCGGGAATGTAGCAGCATGCTCTTCACGATCGCCTCGGCGCGTTTCCCGTGATGATTGATTTTTAGTTCATTTTCGTGAATATCCCGTAGCAGTTCATTTTCTGTCTGGGCATCCCGTTCCTCTTTTTCCTTTGTCCTTTCTCCCAGGAGCTCTTCCAGAAGTTCTGTATTCACTTCCGAGAAATTATTCACAAAATTCAAGGGATTCTGGATCTCGTGAGCGATACCTGCGGTAAGCTCGCCCAGAGAGGCCATCTTCTCGGACTGGATAAGTTGGGCCTGGGTGGATTTTAAATCATCCAGGGACTTACTAAGCTCTGAAGTCCGTTTGTCCACCTGACGCTCAAGTTCAGCGTTTTGCTCAGTAAGCAACTTTTTGGTCGCATGCTCTGCCTTTAATTTATCTTCATTGACAATTTTAAACCGATAAACCATCGCTAAACCCAATGCCAGAACCGGTCCTAATCCGATGAATATACCTCCAAATTGCTTGATGCTATCCAGCCCTAATGCGGTTGATAACACCACCCATAAAATTCCCAAAAAGGGCGTAATTGCTGCAATGCTGTAAAATCGCGCTAATTTATTCCCGGAAAAAATAAAATATCCAAATATCACGACAATGCTTACCAAAGCTATCCAGACCGGGACGACAATACCCCGATGAACCTGAACGGAATAAGTCGAAGTCATGATGAATCCCAATGTGAAAAAAATTGTCGTGGAAACGACTAATATTTTATCAACTTTTGGAAAATGCCTTTTGGTATCGATAAAAACCCTTGCAAATAAAATGGTGACCAAAAATTTAGCCATATCACCCCAACCCATTATCAGATTAAAAAAAATAGGCCTTTCCGGAAAAAAATAATCAATCAAAGCATTGGCATCGGACCACAGAAATACCGCAATGAGGTTAACAATCACAAACAGGATAAACCAGGTGTAAACTTTTTCCCGAAACCAAAACCAAAGAAACAATCCGATCAGCAACATGAAGATCAATGAACCCTTAATCATCTGATTGATTTGGTTTGGCATAATCCTCGAAGTTGGATCCATCCGGTGGGATAGCCATCTGGTAGTAAACCGTCCCTTAAAGTCCTGCTCGGAAATGACCTTCAACCAGATGGTCAACGTTGTGTCCTTCGGTATATCAAAATCGATCAATGAGGGGTAAAATAAGTGCTTTACATCACGCCGTGAATTTCCTATCCCAATGCCTGACAATCCCTGATCGACTTGTATTCCATCGAGTAAAAAGTAAGCCCGAACTTCTTTGACAGTAGGTATAAAAGCACCATTTCCTCCGATTTGATTGACACTGAGCTTTTCGAGGCGATTGCCGACCGGACTTCTCAGAAGGATTTTGTACCAATAAGGCTGATTATGCGTCACGTTCATCGGATTGGCTCCTGTGACAATTTTGCTGTCTTTGAGGTTACCGGATTGGAGGTCCTGGACAGAAAGGCTTTGCGTACCTTCTTCGATCAGCCATTCCGGGTCCGGCAATTCCATTTCCAGCTGGTCATCATCCCATTGGAAAACCGGTACCGGAGGCAATATGCTTTTCTGGCCAATAGCTGACTGCACCAGGAGTAATAAAAACAAAATGGCGCCAATCATATTTTTCATAAACAGCAGGAATTACATGGCAGATAACAATTGTTCCCTTGGACACGGCACTCAATGCCTGTCCATAAAGCCGCTATTAAATAAATCCGTTTATTCATTATCATTAATCCACCGTTTGGACCTGACAAATTAGGCAACAAATACCGGTAAGAAGGGCATCTGAAAGCAGCGATTGGCCATAGTTCATTGGTTTTATTAAGGGTTTAAGGATTCTATTATTGTGATACTATGCTTTTTTAGTAAGCAGACGGTTGATTCCGTAAAGAGAAAAATACCATTATCATTATTCCCTGCAAACCAATCGTATATTTCCCTGCCAGCATTTAATTACTATTCCAAATCCTAATGATAATGTAAGGATAATCCCTGGTTTCACCTAATGGAAAACCCCGGCGACCCCCTGATAACATTAAGCTGCAGGTTGTCCGGGCAGATGGAGGTGATCCGGGTTTTTCATTGGCATCCTTAAATTTTCAGTTATCTCCTTTTGTTTTAAGTCATCCATGTCATCCGTGCCATCCCATAGTTAGTGATTCAGACAACTGGCAGCCGAACCATAAATTTGGCTCCCCGCCCGCTCTCGCTCGCCACCTCCATCTCTCCCACATGCGCCTTCACAATATCAGAAATTGTCAGAATCACAGATTTGCACGGATTTGATGATTGCACGGAATTTGTTTTCAGAACATCTCTTTACATCCATTGCC
>JAGQXC010000099.1 GCA_020436785.1 Saprospiraceae bacterium
GCGGTGGCAGTTGTTCATCAAGTTCATCCATCCATCGCTCCAGTTGTTCAACGGATGACTCATCGATGACTTTGATCCCTATTTCTTTTCCGGGTTTGGTAGCCAACATGGAACCGATGACAAAGAGCTCGTATTGCACGGTTTCCAGATGATTCATGAACTTTTCAGAGTCAAGCAAATCCATCGCCCAACCCAATTGCGCATTTAATTCATCCACCGTACCGTACGCTTCAATCCGCAAATGATCTTTGGGAAGACGGCCGCCACCAAAAAGGCCGGTCGTTCCGTCATCTCCCGTTTTGGTATAAATTTTAATTGCCATAGGTATTTTCAGGAGGGTTGGGCCACTCTGCGAGTATTCTTTTCATCTGACTCGATCAAGCCGTCACGAAGTCTGACGATCCGATGGGCATATTCTGCAATATCAGGCTCATGCGTTACCAGGATTATGGTATTGCCCGCCGCATGCAAATCATCAAAGATGGCCATGATTTCGAGAGAAGTCTTGGTATCCAGGTTACCGGTCGGTTCGTCCGCGAGAATGATGGATGGGTTATTGACCAACGCGCGTGCGATGGCAACCCGTTGCCGCTGCCCGCCGGAAAGCTCATTTGGTTTATGGGTCATCCGGTCGCCCAGTCCGACCGCTTCCAGGGTTTGCTCAGCCATTTCAGTCCGTTTGGCCTTGCTGAGTCCGGCGTAGATTAAAGGCAAGGCAACGTTTTCCAGAGTGGTCAACCTGGGCAGTAAGTTAAAGGTCTGGAAAACGAATCCGATCTCTTTATTCCGCACAGTAGCCAGTTCGCGGTCGGTCATATCGCTCACCTGCTGGTTATTCAGGAAATACTCCCCGGAGGTTGGCGTGTCCAAACATCCCAATAGATTCATCAGGGTAGACTTTCCGGAACCGGAGGGCCCCATCAAGGCAACGTATTCATTTCGGAAAATGTCAAGGGTCACGGATTTCAGAGCATGGACTTTCTCCATCCCCATGATGTAGGTCTTTCTTAAATCTTTTACTGAAATAATTGGGTCCATAGGTTGTGCTTAGTCTTTCATTTTAGGAATCCGGATAAATGCTTCATCGTGTTCATGGGCCAGATTCAAGATGGTCTCCCTGGAGAGATGCGAGGTCAGGCTGTCCTGGCGCATGCCTTCAGGTTCCGTGTTTGAAAAATAACGAAATGGCTCTAAGTCATCGGTATTTAACTCCTGCAATTTTTCGAACATGGTCAGGATTTTATTCAAATCCTCTTTGATGATCTGGCGTTCTTCAGCGTCCAGATTTAACTTGGCCAACTGCTCCAATTTTAAAAGTAAAGCATCATCGATAGGATTCATCATTTATTCGATGTTTAGACCAGAGACATCGACCCAAAGGTAGAAATATTCCTTTTATTTGTATTTTGAACAACCGAACTTACACATGGCGCTGGATAGAAAGATACAACATGTAGCGATCGCCGGAAACATTGGAGCAGGAAAGACCACTTTATCCGCTCAACTTGCCGCCCATTTTGGCTGGGAAGTCATGTACGAGGATACGGCAATAAATCCCTACCTGTGGGACTTTTATCACGACATGAAGCGCTGGTCATTTAATCTCCAGATTTACTTTCTCAATAATCGTTACAAACAAGTCATCGATATTCGGAATGGGAATAAAACGGTCGTGCAGGATCGGACCATCTATGAAGATGCGCACATCTTCGCTCCGAACCTCCATGAAATGGGTTTGATGGAGAAACGTGATTTTGAGAATTACTTTGAATTGTTTCAGACCATGTCTTCGCAAATCCAACCTCCGGACCTGTTAATCTATCTGCGGGCCAGTATCTCGACCCTGGTCGCTCATATTGAATCCCGTGGCCGGGATTACGAAGGAAATATGAGCCTTGATTACCTGAAAAGACTGAATGAGAAATACGAGAATTGGATCCAGAATTATACGCATGGAGATTTACTCATCGTACCCATCGATGACCTGGACTTTATAAAAAGTTCGGAGGATCTTGGCACAGTCATTCAGTCGGTTCAATCCAAGTTGTACGGGCTTTTTTAACTGGTTTAGGCCTGAGGACCATTGGCCACTGGTTGCTCGACAGCAGGTTGTTCGTTCTGCCACAAGCTTTTGAATTTCTCCACCATTTGTGGCGAAGTAGCCAGGATCAGACCTCCAAGCAAAATCAGGTTAATGATAACGGTATACCAAAGTGCTTTGGCCCGGATGGCTTTCTCGTTGGATTCAAATGAGTATTCCATGGTGCGATGTTTTTGTACTTTTCGAACGAAAGAAGAATTTTGAATAATCTTAATTTTGCGTTAATTCTTCCAATCCGACCCAAATATGTCCAATCGATGGATTGAGAAGCAATAACATATTAAACATTTCTATCAAATAAAATGCCAGATTATGTTATTTGAACTGTTAAAGGAATTGGAGCCTTTTCAAGCAAGTCTGGTTGCGGTATCGAAAACAAAACCGGTAGAAGCGATCCAGGTGCTGTACGATGAGGGTCAGCGTGCGTTTGGAGAGAACCGCGTACAGGAACTGATGGAAAAGGTCGATCGCCTGCCCCGTGATATTCAATGGCACATGATCGGCCATTTACAAACCAACAAAATCAAATACATTGCCCCCTACATACACCTGATTCAGTCGGCAGATCGCCCGAAGCTGATACGGGCCATCCAGGCGGAAGGTGAAAAAATTGACCGGGTTATCCCGGTACTCCTCCAGTTGCATATAGCTGCCGAAGAAACCAAGTTTGGGTTTACTGAAGAGGAACTACAAGATTTTTTTGAGAAAGACCCGCCTGACCGTTTCGATCATGTAGAATTTCAAGGCGTCATGGCGATGGCAACTTTCACGGAGGACCAGGAACAAATCCGGAGTGAATTTGCCCGGACAAAAGCCATTTATGACCAGGTAAAAGCTGCCTATTTTGCTGGCAATCCGGCGTTCAAAGAGTGCTCCATGGGCATGTCTGGTGATTACAAAATTGCCCTCGAAGAAGGAGCCACCATGATACGGGTAGGCACCTTACTGTTCGGTCCCAGGCCTTGTCTGCTTAATCCTTAATGATTTTACCTGTATGATTGCCCTCAGAGGTAATGAAATGAATGAGGTAAACTCCGGAAGGGATTGAACGTACATCGACATTTTCTGATGGATCGAAACCCGGATCATCGATCCAGCATCGTCCATCCATCCCAAACACCTGCAATCTTCCAGTCTCATTGATGCCTGTCAGTCTTAGACTGTTCCGTGCAGGATTAGGAATACATTCCAGAGAGGAAGCCACCGGCGGATTCAGTCCGGTACTTGTAGTGGTTGATTTCCAGGGTGTCCTGAAAATCGATATCCCGCCCCGGCGATTCCCGACCACCATGTCATAATACCCATCATCATCCAGATCACCAATCGCTACGTGTGTGTTGATCCCCTCACGCAATGATCCCACGCTGGTGTCTGTTGCCTGTAGTATTTCCGTCGCGAGCTCATCGTAAAACCACACATTACCAGGCCCCGAACCAACCACCATTTGCCATTTGCCTTCGTTATTAAAAACCGTTGGAGAAGATGCCCCTGCTAAAAAATAAGGATTGCGGGTATCAACCTTTCCCCAAAATTCATCGTCCGCAACGGCGGAGAAAAATGGTGCCCCAGGCGATCCCGTATTCAGGAAAAGGTTGAGATTTCCACTTCGTTCACCAATGACCAAATCGATCAGCCCATCCTGGTTGGCATCATAAAGCGTCGGCGTACTGTTCAGGCCGACATCAATTCCCATGTAATCAAACACCGGGCCGGCCCACTCAGGCGGTGCCCCGGGCAAAGCCTTATTTTCTATGTAGGCAATACGACCGTAATAATCGCCGACGATCAGGTCAAGATCTCCATCCTGATCCAGGTCTCCGGCAACCGGGTGCCAGATGACCGTCTGCAATTGGTACTGGTTCAACCCTAAAAAATCGGATGTCTCCTCCGTGAAATAACGATGACCCTGATCTTCATGCTGTCGTAAATAGAAAATGCGCGGATCGGACTCGATTTCCTTGGGAAAATACCCGCGCGTCCCGATCAACAAATCCTTTAGTCCATCGCCATCGACGTCGAGGATGGTTGGAAATGCCTCACTGCCGCCATCGAACAATTGATTGAAGATGAAATCGGTTTGCTCAAAGCGGTAGGGAATTTCTGCATTTTCGGGTTGTCTGGTGTACAGCCATAGTGAATTGTAATTCTCTCCATTGTTGACATCTCCCGAGCAAAAAAGGAGGTCTTCATAACCATCGTGGTTGACATCAGCTTGCATGGGAAAAGGAAACAGGAACAAATCGACGGCTCGTCCGGAAGCAGCAGGAAACTGGGGTTCAAGAGAAACCATATAGTCTGTACCGTCCATGCGGTAATTGCGCAGGAAGGAAATGTACGTGGAGCCCACATCACCAACCAACAAGTCATAATCTCCATCACCTTCCAAATCAAAAGGCAGCACCGACGATCCTGAGTGCCGGATTTCTACCGCCGGTTCATGGAATTGGGATGGACAACTAAAAGTATCAGGGCTCAACAACATCTCCGAGGAAAGTCCAGCTTCCTCTACCCTTCCCCAGCATTGATCGGCCAGGATAAAAGAAAAATCATCGAAAGGCACACCATTTTCGATGGTCATATTCCGGTAATAATAGATCAACGTTCCACCCACATCGTAACTGATCACATCCAGGTCCCCATCAGCATCCATATCCGCAATGCCGGGAAGGTCACCGGGGTTTACGTACAGGTTGACCGCATTGTTACCGGATTGATAATAAATCACCGGGAACCTGCCTGTAGTCAGGTTCAGCCGTTCCCAGTGTAGTCCATCTTCATTTTCCACTCCTTTAAATACAATGACCCCTGGAATACCGGCTATGTCGGAGTTACTGAATAGATCCAGTAAGCCATCACCGTTGTAATCACGGGTAATAATCCAATTGTTTATTTCCAAGGGAATGCGATCCTGAAAAGCATCCGTCTGTTGATAGGAGTCACTTGTTTGATCCCACCGGAAAACCAGAGGTGCATTGCCAGCTAAATCAAGCACCAGCAGCTCATTGATCCCGTCCATATCAAAGTCCACTTCCGCAACGACTGGATTATTCAGGCCTCCAATGAAGGCATTGGGTAAAAATTGTCCTTGTTCGGAAAGCGCATAATTTAACCTGATAAATGGCTGAGCTTTTAATCCCCCAAGAACCCAAATGGCAATACTAAAAAGCAAAACACGACCCATCCTCTTCCAATGTATGGTAAAAATAAGTTATGGAACGGAGGGATCGAACGAATTAACAAAATTACTTGAACCAGGGATACCATTTTGGTTTTTATAGTATCAAAATCCCGGTTGACCATTCTTCGTTTACAGGATAAAATCGTCAACAAGGTGTACATTTAATTTGGCTGAATGATCTTTCATAATCTGATCGCTGCATGAAATCGCACATCGAATCAAGAAATTATGCGAATCTGACCTTCCACCCCTACAACATTTTCATGATCCTGTTGATTGGTGGCATCAGCGCCTTATTTCTGGGATTGACAGCCGCATACCTTTACACGCGATTTGTCCATGGCTTCCCACCGGTACACCTTCCTTATGTATTCATAGCGACCACCTGCATTCTTTTGGTTAGCAGCCTGTTTATCAATAAGGCCTATCGGGCTTATTTGTCTGACCAGACGGACAATTACCAGAAATACTTGTGGATTACGTTTATCCTTACTTTACTATTCCTGATTGGACAGTGCATCGGTTGGCGGGAATTATTGATCAACCACATTTCCCTGAAAAGCGGTCAGGGTGCCGCTTACCTTTATTTGCTTTCCCTGGTCCATTTTGCACACGTTGTCGCAGGTTTACCTTTCCTGATCGCTTTCCTGGTGGTTGCACACCGTAAAATGAAGGAACCTGTCAGCGTTATGATTTATTTTTCCGATCCGGAGAAGAGACTGAAACTGAAACTGATCAGGATGTACTGGCACTTCCTGGACATCTTATGGATCTTCCTGGTGTCCGTATTATTCATCAATGCGCTGATCTGAGCGAAAAGTAAGCACCTCACCGTTAAGGAAGTATTAAATAAGGGCGCTTACTACGGACCTGAATCCAAAAGAATTCAATCAGATGTTATATTTGTACCCAAATGATCAATTAGGTTTTATTGTAATATGTGGCATTATCCGGACGATCAGGTAATTTTAAAATCAAGAGAATTTGGGATCGCAAGCTTTGCAATGCGACATTGGTCACACCACGGTAAAAACTCTTTTAATGACCCGAATGTTTGGAGATGATAATGACGCAACATAAAACACCGGCTGGACAGCAGGAGACAACATCTGAAAATTAGAATTCTAAATCATGATACCTATGAAAAACATATTTGTTGTTTTTTCACTTTTTATAACCATATCTGCCGGTTTGTTAAGTTGCGGCGAGTCCGAACCCAAAGGTTTCCTGCTTGAGGGACATTTGGATGGGGCCGCCAATTTACAGGCCTACCTGGATGAAACCGGAATCAATAATCGCAACAACATCCTGCAGAAAACAGATGTCGACGGCTCCGGCAACTTCCGGATAGAAACCCAGGCTCCACTCAATCCCGGTATTTACCGGGTCAGGGTTGGTGCCCAGCGGACTTATTTAATCCTGACGGGAGAACATAAAGTCAAAATGGAAGGTAATCTGGATGGGCTCAATCGCGGCGAAGTCACCATTACCGGTTCAAATATTTCCTCAGACTTCAATGAGACGCTTAGCAAACTCAGCAAGAATGAGATGAATACCCAACAACTCGCCGATAAATTGAAAGACATGGATCCCTTGGCAGCAATGACCCTGGCCCGTTCGGTATTCAGAGATGATCCGGGTGCCATGGAAATCTATCAGGGAATCGAAGAAAGGATGTCAACCACCTACCCCACCCTGGACTTTACCAATGAATTGAAGCAGACCATTGCCATCATGCAACAAACATTGCGTCAGCAACAAATGGCCCAGAAAATCAAAAAAGGTGAAGTAGCCCCTGACATCGCCTTACCCAACCCGGATGGCAAATTAATGAAGCTGTCCGATTTGAAAGGCAAGGTGGTCCTGCTGGACTTTTGGGCGAGCTGGTGCGGCCCCTGCCGGAGAGAAAATCCCAATGTGGTGCAAGTCTACAACAAATACAAAAGCCAGGGATTCGAAGTCTTCAGTGTTTCCCTGGACAGGCCCAATCAAAAAGCCAACTGGGTCAAAGCCATCGAAATGGATAACCTGACCTGGCCTTACCACGTAAGTGATCTGCAGTTCTGGAACAGCCAGCCAGCCCGGGACTATGGGGTAAACAGCATTCCCAGGCCTTTCCTGTTGGATCGCGAAGGCCGCATTGTAGCCATGGGCGATGAAATACGTGGCACTCGGTTGGAAACTGCCGTAAAAAGCGTGTTGACCAAAGGCACCTTATAAATCATTGATTGCGGGCTGCCAAAGCCGCAATAATACCACAAGCGACCGCTGCATTCAAGGATTCTGCGGTCGCTTTTTCTATTTTTGGAATTCCGATGTATTCCGTGATCAACGGCTGATTGACTGGCCGTATTCCCTGGCCCTCATTACCGATCACAACCAATCCCCGGGCAGGAAATGGCATCTCAAAGACGTTTTGACCATGCATGGCGGTGCCCAGGATGGGAAACGCAGGTTGATTGAGTTCTTGGATTAACGAACTAAGTTCGATATGGATCAATTTGACATTGAACAAACTTCCCATTGAGCCCTGGACCACTTTGGGATTATACACGTCAACACTCCCAGGAGAGACAAAGATGGTTCGAAATCCAAACCAATCCAGGGTGCGGATGATGGTACCCATATTGCCCGGATCCTGTATGGTATCGAGGTAAAAGGACAGACTGGTCAAAAAATGTGCTTCAGTAAGTGATTCTTGGGGTATGGCACATACCCCAACGACCTGGTTGGGCGTTCTTAAACTTGAAATTTTTGCTAGTTGTTCGGTCGTGACTTCAAAGCAGGGTATGTCATCCAAGAGGGCCCGGTGATCATTCAACCAATTCCTCGTTGCATAGATTCCTTCCAGAATGACATCCCGGTATTGAAGCCGTTCCGCACAAATTTTGTCTCCTTCTATGATAAACTTGTGTAATTTTTGGCGGTACTTTGTGCGGTGGAGCGAACGTATGAATTGGATCTGACTTTGCGATATTTTGGCCGACATAGTATCTTTTATCTGTTTTTCCTGGTAATTGGAACAAGCTTACTCACCCAATGCAATACTATCAAATACCTGGAACAGGATGAACTCCTGCTCACCCAAAATAAAATCAAAATAATTGATACAACAGGCAAGGTGAAGCCTAAAAAGCTTGAAGCCATCTTATATCCGGTCCTCACTCAAACACCGAATACCAAATCCTTTGGTCTGTTTCGGACCAATCTATGGTATTACTACAACACCAGGAACCCGGCGGATACCACGGTGATGGATAAATTCATCAAAAAGCGCTTCGCCGAACCACCGGTTCTCGTCTCTGAGGATGAAGCCGAAAAAAACGAAGAGTACCTGAAGACCTTTTTGGTAAAGAAAGGTTACCGTTCTGCCCAAGTTGATTACAACATTAAGGCCCACAAAAAGAAAGGAACGGTCATATACAATGTCAATCCCGGTCAATTGTTGGTCGTGGATTCCCTGGTGATCGCTGCCACCGATGCAAGAATTGACTCCATGATGGAGGCCCACCGGGAAGACTCCTATCTTTTGCCTGGCAATCCGCTCGATGAGGCGCTGTATAATCTGGAAAAATTCAGAATCACCCGATTGTTGCAAAACGACGGCTATTATGCCTTCACCCCGGATTATATTGAATTACAGGGGGATACCTCCCATGGAAAATTACGGATTCGATTGGGTATTTTCGATCCGGAAGAAGGTAAGCATTTCCGATACCGGATTGCTCAGATCCGCGTTTTCGATAATTTCTATGATCAGGATCAATGGAAAAACCTTACCCTTGATACGTTTGATCAACTTACCCTACTCACCCCGGCAAATAAGTCGTTTTACCTGCGCCCATCGGTCATCAACAGTTTCATTTATACCAGGCCTGACAGTTATTATTCAAAGGAACAAGAGACCCGGACGATTAACAAATTAAACAGCTTGCAGACTGTCCGGCTGGTCCGGCTGCGGACAGAAGTGAATAACGACCAACTCACGATGAACTATTTCGTCCCGAGACAAGAAAAATTCGCGGTCGATTACAATCTGGAATTGGCTTATTCTGTCCTGTACAATCAATCGGTCGGACGTTCACTTTTCAGCATTAGCGGAAATACCCGGTTTTCCAACCGTAATTTGTTTAAAGGTGGGGAAACGCTAACCACTTCCTTCCAGGTTGGAACCGATATTAACTTGCGGCAAGTCGACCGGTATGGCTTGTTAAATGCCTTCAGCACCCAGTTTCAAAATGAAATCAAGATTCCAAAATTTATTGACCTATACGGATTTATGCATCTGGGCAACCGGATCCGGATGGGTAAGGACGGATTGATCAAGGATGCCTTCTTACGCAGTCTGAAAGAGGAAGCCACCACCCGGCTCAACCTTTCCTACGAATACTTGTCTCTCCTTAACTTCTATAATTACCATTCTCTGAATTCAAGTTTTGGATTTCAATTGAATCATAGCCAACGGGAGATATATCAATTTGATCCGATTGGCGTCAGTTTGTGGCTGCCCCAAACCAAACCCGCTTTTGACACCATACTTACCCGGATACCTTACCTGGAGCGCAGTTTCGGCCAACGTTTATTTACCGGTTTTCTGTTTCGTAATGTATCCATAGATTATAGCAGCATCAACAGCATTAACAATAAGCAGTGGCGCATCATTGGAAACTTTGAATCGAGCGGTCATGAAATCGGGCTAGCCAATTGGCTGATCAATGGCTACAGGGATACGTTCCGCCTATCACCGAACACGGAATTCTCGCAATTCGTGCGTGCGGAAGCAGATTTTAGGCGGTATTATTCGGTCGGAGGCAACAGTACGCTGGCATTACGCTTCAGCGGTGGCGTCGCCGCACCATTTGGAGGATCCTCCAACGTACCATACATCAAGCAGTTTTTCCTGGGCGGCCCACTGAGTATCCGTGCCTGGAGGGTTCGGGAACTGGGTCCCGGATCTTATGTGGACACCCAGCAGGACAGCATTGAACGAGACCGTGCATTTTTTTACCAGGCCGGGGACTTCAAGCTCGAATTCAATGCCGAGCTGCGTTTTCCCCTGTTCTGGCGATTTGCCGGAGCGGTATTTTTGGATGGCGGAAACATCTGGTCGCTGCGCCCAAAGTCGGTCGATGATCGTCCCGGGGCAAGATTGACCAAAAACTGGATTCATGAAATTGCCATTGGCAGTGGTTTCGGATTGCGTACGGATTTCTCCTTTTTTATTCTGAGACTGGATCTTGGCATCAAATTGAGAAATCCCTACCGCAACGAAAACGGCAGTTACTTCCCCTACAACCGATTCTGGGAGGCTTTCCGGCCCCGCAACATCAACCCTAACATTGCTTTAGACTTTCCTTTTTAAGGGTGGCTTGCCTTTCGCGAACATTGATTTTCGTCCAAACTTCGAACATATCGGGCACTTATTGGGGTCATGCCCTCTGGCTGGACAATATTTTCTCCCAAAATAGATGATTTGCAGGTGCAGGTCATTCCATTTTTCTATGGGAAATAAAGCTTTGAGGTCCTTTTCCGTCTGTCGGACATTTTTCCCGTTGCTCAATTTCCACCGGTAAGCCAACCGGTGAATATGCGTATCCACCGGAAAAGCAGGTTCATCGAATGCCTGAGCCATCACTACGGAAGCGGTTTTGTGACCAACTCCCGGGAGCGCCTCCAACTTATCCATGTCATCCGGCACTATTCCCTGGTAATCATCAATCAGAATTTGACTGAGTTTGTAAATGTTCTTTGACTTTGCCGGAGCGAGTCCGCAGGGACGAATGATTTCCCGGATCCGGGCTTCGCCAAGGTCTACCACCGCCTGCGGATCTTTTGCTGCACGAAATAATTCAGGGGTTATTTTATTCACACGCTCATCGGTACATTGTGCGCTGAGCAGAACAGCAATCAGCAGGGTGTACGCATCCTCATGATGCAAAGGAATCGGAGGATTCGGAAATAAATTTTCCAAAATTCCCGCAATTTGACCGGCACGTTCTTGCTTGGTCATGATCGACCAAGTTGCATCAGAAAGGCCATTACATCAACACCATCGGCATAAGTGGTTAGCCCTGGCTGCTGGGCTTGACCAAATGGAACCAACTCGAGCGCTGGCAACCCGGAATGCCCTACGATGCATTGAATTTCTTCACGGTGTCGGGCGGCGCGCGCTTTTAACTCCTGGTTATCCTGGTAAAACCAGTAATGGAGCGTGCCAATTCGACTGCTTATCTGCTCATTTTCAATCAATAGTACCTGACTCCCAACCAAATGATCGATGCGATTGATGATGTGAATGGCCAGGTTGTAATCATAGTTGTGTTTGTACTTATGATGAAGGATCCGGTCCTCGAATTGATCGAGGGCGTCGATCAGTGGATTAAAAGCATATCCTTCCGGCACCCATATTTGACTTACATTGCGACATCCCTTTCCAAAATACCTTAGCACATCCTCTGCCAAACCATTTAGTTCATCGATGGTTTCCTGTCCATCAAGGATGGCGACGGCATTGCGATTTTTGCGGATGATGTGGGGATATTTACCAAAATATTCTTCAAAATACCTGGATGTCTGGTTGCTTCCTGTTGCAATAACGGCCTGAAAGTCGTTCAATTTTGTTTGGGATTGAATCGCATTGCTTATCCAGGGATAGCTTCCCATCCATTCATCCATAATTCCCGGAAATACGATTTCGTCCTTTTCCGACCACTTGACCCGGGCCAGATGGCCGGCAAGGAAGACACAGAGCAGATCATGGAATCCCACCAAAGGGATGTTTCCGGCCATCACGATGCCAACTTTCCGGGGATTCACCTCTTTTTCAAAAAGCTGATAGCCGGCGGCAAACTCAAACAATAGGTCGTTGTCGAGATAAGTCTGGCGAATGTGATGGATGGTATAATGGTAATCCTCCATGGTGAACCAGGGATTTTCGAGGCAGGCTTTCTCCATCAATTGACGTAAAGCCGGCCGATCCGGATTCATCAAATTTCTCAGGTGCTGCAGCGCCTGGAGCCGGTCAGTTATCGTCGTCATCCATTAGCTCTTTTCGTGTTTGCATATAGGATCTCCATTTTTCCACCACCTGGCTCATATCTTCCGGAAGTTCTGAATCGAAAAACATTTCCTCACCCGTCACCGGATGTACAAATCCAATGCTTTTAGCGTGCAATGCCTGCCGGGAACACAGATTCAATGCGTTCTGAACAAACTGCCGGTATTTGGTGAATATTGTTCCTTTGACAATCTGATCACCTCCATAACGGCTATCGCTGAAAATAGGATGCCCCAGGTACTGCATGTGGACCCGGATCTGATGGGTTCTGCCGGTTTCCAGTTTACACGATACCAGCGATGCGTAATAGAGATCTTCCAAAACTTTGTAATGCGTCACTGAATGACGCCCCTGTTCGCCTTCCGGAAAGGTGGTGACAACGGTCCGGTTGTGGGGATGCCGGCCGATATTGATTTCCACGGTTCCTTGCGGCGGATCCGGTGATCCCCATACGAGCGCCAGGTATTCCCGGTGGATGGTATGCTTGAAGAACTGTTGGGCCAGGTGAACCAGCGCTTTCTCATTTTGGGCAACCACCAGCAATCCTGAGGTATCCTTATCGATGCGATGAACCAGCCCCGGTTGCAGGTTATTACCGGGCAAGGCCGGCATGTTCTCAAAATGATACGCCAAAGCGTTGACCAGGGTACCGCGAAAATTTCCGATACCGGGATGAACGACCATTCCAGCCGGCTTAAACAAGACAATTACATCGTCGTCTTCATACCGGATGTCCAAAGGAATGTTTTCGGGTATGATTTCCGATGGGTACTCGGAGCCGGGCACGGCAATTTTGATTTCATCTCCGGGTTGGACCTTATAATTGGGTTTGATAAATTGACTATTCACCGTGACCAAACCCTCCTTGATGGCATTTTGAATGCGACTGCGAGAATTTCCTTCGACACGGTCCATCAGGAATTTGTCAATTCGAACGGGAGATTGTTTGGGATCTGCTTTTATTTCAATACTATCCCCTTCTTCTTCTTGTTGAAGTTCTTCGTCTTCTCTATAATTGTCAATCATTCAATCAGCTATTCGAATTTCATTCATGAAAGAATCTACAAAATTAGGATTTGGTTCACTTTGTGCCAAAGAAATCAAACCTTCCATCACCGCAGCACCGCACATATTGCCCATTTATGCGACTTCTTCTTTTGCTTTTGAAACCCTTGACCAGGGTATCAACATCTTTACCGGTAAGGAAAAAGGCCACGTGTATGGCCGGTACGGCAACCCGACCATGGACGCAGTCGCTGAAAAAATTGCCAGGATGGAGTCCGGCGACCTGGAAACACCGGCTGCTGCCTTATTATGCAGCTCCGGCATGGCCGCAATCCATACGCTGGTTTTAAGTTTAATGAAACCGGGAGACAAGATCCTCACCCAGGCCAACTTGTATGGTGGGACCACCGAGTTGTTTCAGAAGATTTTCGCACCCTTGCAGATCGAACCTGTTTTTTGCCGGCTGAAGGACCTTGAAGCCGTCGAAGATCAGCTCAAAAGTGACCCTTCCATCAAATTGATTTATTTTGAAACTCCGGCCAACCCGACCCTGGAATGTGTGGACATGGCGCAACTGGCAATGCTGGCCAATAAATATGGCGCTAAGACCTTGGCAGACAATACATTTATGACCCCTTACTTTCAAAGACCCTTTAATTACGGAATCGATTTCATTATTCATTCTACCACTAAATTCCTCAACGGACATGGAAACTGCATCGCCGGGGTTATGTTGGGTCGTGATGTTGAATTTATGCAAACCAAAGTATGGACCACCATGAAACTGAGCGGAACCAATGCCAATCCGTTTGATTCCTGGTTGGTATACAATGGCATGAAGACCCTGCATGTCCGCATGGACCGGCATGAACTTAATGCCACAGCACTGGCGGAACACCTTGCCGGACATCCGCTGGTCAACCGGGTTAATTACCTCAGCCTGACCAATCATCCGGATCATCTTTTGGCCAAACGGCAAATGAGCGGTTTTGGAGCCATGCTTAGCTTTGAATTGAAAGGCGGACTGGAAGCAGGGAAAAATTTCATGAATGCCATCCGTATCGGAACACTGGCACCAACGCTTGGCGACGTAGATACCTTAATACTCCATCCGGCTACCATGTCCCATTTGAACATTCCTCGCGAAATCCGCCTGGCCAACGGCATTACCGATGGCCTGATACGCGTTTCGGTGGGTATCGAGGATCTGCAAGACCTGATTTCTGACTTTGACCGGGCTTTGGAAGCTTAGGGCATGCGGGCACGCAGTCGGTCCCAGGCAAACAAAAGCCCATCCAGGGTTAAATGTGGGAGTTCATGATCAAAATAGCCACGAAGCTGTAAAAGTGTTTGTGACAATCCGCCCGTGGCAATCGTGATCGCTTCCACTCCCATTTCTTTACGCGTTTCATCCACCAAATGCCGGATGAGGCCAACGTATCCTACCATAACCCCGCTCTGAATGGCATGAATGGTATCTTGACCGAGAACGGATTTCGGCCATTTTGCCGGAACTTCGGGCAATTTTGCCGTTGCCTTAAACAGGGCATTCATGGCGGTTTTTACACCGGGTGCAATGGCAACGCCCAGAATTTGTCTATCACCGGATACGGACGTTAATGTCAGCGCCGTACCAAAATCCACGACAATGCAATCCGTGCCAAAACGGTCACAGGCAGCGAGAGCATTGCATACCAGATCGCTGCCAATTTCATTCGGCCGGGTAATTCCCATTTCCAAATGGGGATAAACGTCCACTCCCATTATCATTGGAGGCTCTCTTGAAATGTTTAATCCGGCCTCACGAAAAACTGAAGTCAGGGACGGCACTACACTGCTGATCAAGACTTTATCAATGGTATTGGGTTGAATATTGTGCTCAAGAAAAAGATTCTTCAGTTGCCATTCGTAGTAAACGGAAGGGTTTTCCACCTGTGACGGCATCCGCCACACGTTTTGCCAGGTCCCCCGGTGATGATATCCGATCACCACATTCGAATTCCCTACATCAATAGCCAGATAACTACTCATTTGATCTTTGCTTTTACCGGCGTGTTATTCCTCTTCGACCTAATTCGATCACTTCCATCGCCTCCACTTTGCCATGGTTCAATTCAAACCGCAAAGCAGTCCGGATGGCATGAAAACCATGGTGACCGCAAGCCCCCGGATTAAGGTAAAGATGCTTAAATCGATTCACATACACAACGCGCAGGATGTGGGAATGCCCACAGATCACAACCTGCGGCAATTCTTTTTCGATGATGGAACGTACCCGTTGATTATAGGAACCAGGTTTACCGGCAATATGGGTGATATAGACCTTCACATCTTCCAGGCTAAAACATTGATCTTCAGGAACTGCCAGCCGAATCCGGTGGTCATCAATGTTACCATATACGGCACGTAGTGGCTTAAACTGCTCCAGCGCTTCGAGCACCTCCATCGAACCGATATCTCCGGCATGCCATACCTCATCGCACGATGCAAATAATGAAAAAAACTCCTGATCCAGGTAGCCATGGGTATCGGAAAGCAAACCGATTTTCATAGTCCGGGAATCGCTAATACGACCTTACCAAATTGGGACCGGGACCGTATAAAATTAAATGCTTCATTGATCTGATCCAATGGGAACACTGCCGCCACAACCGGGTGAATGCGGTGTTGATGAACAAATGACAGCATGTCTGCAAAGTCCCTTTCGGTGCCCATGGTGGTTCCTTTCAAGGTTAGCTGATTCCAAAAAAGGCGCCTTGGAGCAAGTGTAAAATCTCCAGCCGTTCCTCCGTAATTGACGGCAATCCCTCCGGGTGAGAGGCAATCAATCGCCTCACTGAATCCCTGACCGCCGGTCCCGTCGATGATTTTGTGAATGCCGCCGGTCATGTTTTTCAACTGATCAGACCATTCCGGATTTTTGTACACAAAACCTTCTGCAACCCCCATGGACTTAGCCTGATTGATCTTTTCAACGGAACCGGAGGTTACATAGACCTCCGCGCCTTGTGCCAGAGCCATCTGCATGGCCAGGGTGGCCACCCCCCCGCCGATCCCGGTTACCAGAACTTTTTCTCCGGAACTTACTTCCGCTTTGACCATCACAGCCCGATAGGCTGTCAATCCGGCCAGCGGCAAAGCCGCGGCTTCTTCCGGACTAAGATGGCCCGGAACACTAAAAACATTCCCTTGGGGCACAACCACTTCCGTGGCAAAGGTTCCGTCATCCGGCAATCCCAGGATGCGATAAGACCGCTCCTGGTGCGTTTGATGAGTTCCCCAATCCAATCCCGGTTGAATCAGGACATCCCGCTGATCCACTTGCCCCATCCCATCAGAACCTAAAACAATTGGGAAGCGCAGGCCAGCGTATTTGCCTTGCTGAATCCACAGGTCCCGATGATTGATTGCAGCGTACTTTAAGCGGACAACCTGGTGACCGGGGCTTGCATGCAAGGATGTACGTTCTTCAATTTGGATGGGTTCTCCGATTCCATGGAGTACTGCGGCGATCATCATGGTAACAACTTTGGCACAAGATATCATTAAGCATTTGAATCCCGGAACACCGGATAGTTGGCGGAACCTTAACGGCTGAAAGATGTTGGAAAGATTGTGTATTCATTCCAAATAGTCGATCTTTAAAATTCAATACCTAAAATTTCAAACCATGGGATTCTTAAGTGATATCAAAAAGTTGCTCTGGGCGAACAAAGCCGTAGCGAAACATGCCGCTGAAAAAGCCGTAGAAGCGGGTAAGGAGTTTGGAGAAGATGTTGCCGACAAAGCCGGTGACGCTTGGGAAAAAGGTAAAAAAATGGCTTCCGACGGCTATGATCAGGTCGATGACAAATTGAAAAAAGCTTTCCATAAAATAGGCGATCTCGCCGAAGACATTGGTGACAAAGTAACAACCAAAGGCAAAGAGGTCTGGGATGATGTGAAAGACAAAGCCGATGATCTCACCGAGCGCTGGGATGACAAATCCGATGCCGCGGAACAAGAGGTCAAACAAGCCGGCGAAGACCTCAAAGATAAAAGCGGAAACATGATGGATAAGGCCAAAGGAATGGCCAGTGATGTGGGTAAAAAAGCCATGGCAGCAGGATCAACCCTGATAGACAAGGCTGAAGATCTTAGTGAAAAAGCCTGGGACAAAGGAGGAGAAGCGCTCGATAAGTTTGGAGATGTGGCGGAAAACGTCGGTGAAAAGGTCTTATCGAAAGGCAAAGAATTGATGGATAAGGCCAGGCATGCCCTGGATAATCCGGAAGAAACAGTGGATTCAATCAGCGATAAACTGAAAGGAGTGGACAAAAAATTGAAAGATGCGATTTCCGGAAATGCCGGTGATAAATTTGCCGATACTCCAATCACCGAAAGTCTGAACAAACAAAGTTCTCTCCTTAAAGACAAAGACGATTTCTTTTCAAAAGCAGAGCGTTTTGCCGAAGGCAATTATTCAATGAAGGAGGACCGCCTTGAACTCAAACCTCTGGAAGAACATGACTCCAAACCTGCCGAAGGGGAAGCGGACACCACCCCGGAAGGGGAAATGATTGATGATGCCATCCTGGACGAAGGAGGAGAAAAGCAGGAGGAATCCGGTGAAAAGCCATCCGGTGACGATGACCCTGACCTGGAGAAATAATGGCTGGTGAACCGCTGATCCTGGAGCGCATCCGGAATATTTTTGCAGCTAAAGGAGTAGAATGGGTCGAAAAGAGGATGTTTGGCGGAGATTGCTTTCTGATAGACGATAAAATGTGTTTAGGCACCTACCGTGGAGGTCTGTTGTTACGTATCGATCCCGAAGAAGAAAATGTATTAGCGGAAAAGCCCTTCGTGTCCAGAATGATTCATGGAGGCAGGGTGATGAAGGGTTACCTGTCTATTGAACCGCGGGCATATTTGTCCGATATTGAACTTGAATTCTGGGTAGTCAAGTGCCTGGATTTCAACCCGAAAGCCAAGTCCAGCAAACAAAAATAACCACTTTAACTTGAATTACCTGGATGCAACAAAACGGGACACCAGCATGGCTACCAGGAAATTCCCTGCCGTCGCCATGGTTTTGAAAGGCCATAGTATGGTGCCATCCTCCGCTCTGAGGTAAGGAAACCATGGCGGAATATGCAGTAATGGCTCTCCGCCGCTAGTGCGAATCAGTACAGCAATCACCAACCCAAAAAGGATGCCGGTCCGGTTGGTTTTTTGATCAAACAGGGCCAGAGTTAATGCCGGTAAGAGCAAACAATAGACGAGGTCGCTACAGAGGAACCACAATGCATAAATGCTATCGACCTTCAGAGCGATGAACAACGTGATCAAACCAACTACCCAGATGGATCGGCGCACTGCTTTATTGATTGACAAGGGTCGTGGCGAAAGCGGTTTAAGGATATTCCATGAAAACATCGAAGCGGCAGACAGCATGGAGGAATCCATGGAAGAGGTCACCGCCGCCAGGATCGCACCCAATCCGACCACTGCAACCCAGGAAGGTGTCAGGTAACGAATGACCAGGGGCAAGCTCAGGGAGGGATTATCGAAAGTAATTCCTAAAGTGGCCCAGTCGGTCGTATTGGCGATCATCCCGATCAGGATGGCCGGAATCGCGGCCACCAGGCAGATAAACCCTGCGCCAATGGAAAGTCGCATTGCAGTCTGTTCATTTTTTGCTGCTAAGACCCGCTGGAAGTAAACTTGCCAGGGAATACCCCCGAAGATGAGTAACAACGCGCTATCCATCCAATACCATTTCAGTTCGCCCAGATTAGCCGAACTTGGCAAAAAACTGGCCGCATCACCCATTTTTGCCAAGTATTGATGATCAACGGACGACCACCCTCCCGAAGCTTGAAATGCAAAGGGCAGGATTAAAATCAGGCCACCCATAATAAAAACCAGTTGAACCAAATCGGTGACCGCCACCGACCAAAGTCCACCAAGGCTGGTGTAAATCAACACTAAAATACCGGAGGCAACCATGGCCTGGGTATAAGGCAGATCGAGGATGACGGAAAATGTTGTCCCCAATGCCGTCAGGATGGCGGCAGCCCAACAAATCTCACCAAATAAAGCAGGCACGAAAAGGATTCCGGTAACCCGTTGTCCAAATCGTTCATGCAAGGGATCCAACATGGTTTGATAAGCCTTGCGACGCATGGGCCGGGCAAAAAATATACCACCTATGATCAGGCTTAATGCATAACACCAGGGAGCCTGTACCCATATCAAGCCTGCCGACGCCGTATATTCAGCGGTACCATTGATGTAACCACCTCCGATCCAGGTCGCACTCATGGTAAAAAGCGCCAACCATAACGGCAGTTGGCGATTGCTCAGTATTAAATCTCCCTGTCCCGGATTTTTACGGGCAGCCCATACCCCTATGACGAGGATTACGATAATAAAAGCCAGAATGATGGAGATCTGTACTACGGACATCTACCGAAAATAGCCTAATTTTTTAATTTCACCGGATGGGAAAACTTGTGGGATGGGCCGTCCATCTATTTACGGCTTCAGGTCTGATCTTTTGTTTTGCAAGCTTATTGGCAATGAACGAACAGAATTTCCGGATGGCATTTGTCTGGCTGTTTGTGGCATTGATTGTTGACGGATTTGACGGTATGCTGGCACGGGCCGCCGATGTCACCAGGCATCTTCCGGGCATTCAGGGAAAGATCATGGATCACCTGATCGATTTTATCGGTTATGCTTTCCTTCCGGCCTACTTTTTCCACATCAGCGGACTGCTCCCGGAAGGATATGCCTGGTTGGGCACCGGTGTTATCCTGATGAGTTCAATCCTGTATTATGCCAAAGATGGGATGGTCAGCGAAGACTATTATTTTGTGGGATTTCCGGTTTTATGGAACCTGGTCGCCTTTTATCTTTTTTTCGTTTTTCATCTGCCGCCTTTCACGAATCTGGTACTTATTGTCCTATTGGGCATTATGCACTTCATTCCACTTAAATATGCCTATCCATCACGGATGAAAGGTCATCGGTGGTTTGTTTGGATCATAACTTTAAGCGGATTGACGGCAGCAGCCGTATTGATCTGGACGTATCCACAGGAAATTGTCTTCCTGCAATGGTTATTGATCCTGGTTTTGATTGGATTTACCTTCCTGGTTGTTTGGACTTCGTTTCACTTATCCAGAGCACGATCGCCAGGTTCCCGCAGTAATTCGGGAAGCTCAGATTGAGGAGACCCGTTCACATTTAAAATATTCATATATTTCAGGATTGCTATCTTTGCCTACATGCACACACCTGTCCAACAAATTATTTGTCCGCACTGCGGTGAAGTCATTAAAATCGAAGAAGCCCTTGCTCACCAGCTAAATGAGCAGGTTAAACTGGAAATCAAACGCCATCGCCAACAACTGGAACTTGAACACAGCCAACGCTCGCAAGCACTGGAACAGCAGGAAGCGGCATTGGAGTCAAAAAAGAAGCAGCTCAATGACCTGTTTAAAGAGCGGATAGAGAAAGAAAAAATAATACTTCGTGATCAACTCAAGCAAGAGGTTCACCAGCAGTTTGAAGGCCAGATGAAATCCCAATCCGAGGAACTTCAGACGCTGATGCAGCAAGTACAACAGTTGCGGTCTAAAGAAATTGAGTTGGAACAAATGAAACGCCGTATGGAATTGCAGCGCAAAGAAATCGAGTTGGAATACGAAAAGCAAATGCATCAAAAGCAACGGGAGCTGGAGCAGGTACTGACCCGGCGTATTTCCGATGAAATGGAGCTGAAGATCCGGGAAAAAGACAAGCAACTTGACGATCAGAAAAAATTGATCCAGGAAATGCAGCGCAAGGCAGACCAGGGCTCCATGCAATTGCAAGGTGAAGTCCAGGAAACTGCCATTGAAGAGTGGCTGCAGCACCAATTTCCACTGGACGAGATCATTGAAATTAAAAAAGGCGCACGAGGGGCCGACTGCTTGCAAATCGTGCATACCAGGCATCAAAAAAATGCGGGAACAATCTATTACGAAAGTAAACGCACGAAGGAGTTTCAATCGGGATGGCTGGAAAAATTCCGGGCAGACATGATCCAGAGCAATGCCGATATTGGCATCCTGGTCACTCAGGCTTTACCCAGGGACATGGAACGAATGGGTGAAAGATCGGGCGTTTGGATTTGCACCTACGATGAATTCAAAAGCCTTTCCTACATTCTACGGCAGACACTGATTAAAATCAATGAAGTCGCTGACCACCAGAAAAACAAGGGCGATAAAATGGTCATGCTTTATGACTACCTCACCAGCAATGAATTCAAAATGAAAATGGAAAGCATTGTTGATGGGTTTACGCAAATGCATGAAGACCTCCAGAGAGAAAAAAACGCCATTTTAAGGATCTGGAAACAACGGGAAAAACAGATCCAGAAAGTGCTTATTAATACCACTGAGATGTATGGCGACATCAAAGGGATTGCCGGTCAGTCGATCCCGAATGTCCGGCAATTGGAATTGCCAATGCACGAACAGGACATTTTCACCCTCGATGAAGAGGAAAACGATGATTAGTAGATTTTTTCCTAGAATTCAGCGTATTCTCCCGCAGTTTGGGTAACCTGACCTGTATCTTACACGTCAAATCGAACGTATGCAACAAGCAATCCATGAGCTCTTTGACCCGGAAGGTCAGTTGGATGAACGAAGTGCCCAGTCACTCGCAGGAGCACTTTCAAGCAATAGCCTGCAAGGTTTCGACTACCTGAAATTCAAACAAAGTTACCGGCAGTTACTGACGATGGGTATGGCTGAAGATCTGGCGGTCCGCTCCGCATTCACAACGGCAGCTACGATGGGACTGACAAAGGAGAAACTTTTACAGACCGCAGAACATTATCAAAATGTATTGCAACGGGAAGAGAAACAATTTGATGCGGCTCTCAAAAAGCAGCTGCATCAGAAAGTAGATGCCCGCCGAGATGAACGCGAATTTCTGGAAGCCAAGATTTCCGAATACGAAAAAAAGATCGAGGATTTGCAGAAACAAATTGTTGAGTTCAGGAATCAAATGGAAAATGCCGAATCCGAAATCGCGGAATCGAAAGAAAAGATCGAACAAACCAAGGAGCGATTTACCAATGCGTATCAGCATTTTAACGACTCCATCGTTCATGATGTTGAATTAATAAAAAAGTATTTATAACTTTTCCATTCGTTCCTAATAAACAAATGAGACTATGGCAGATACTGCTTTTAACGCACCGGATATGAAACCGAAATCGTTCTGGAAAAGGCCGGAAGGCGTCACCGGAACCCTCTTCCTGCTGGGAATTCTTGGCATTGCCGGTTATTTTATCGTTACCAATCTGGCTGCGATCATCGCATTTGCCAGTAATGTCCTGGGATTGGCCGTCATTCTGTTGGCTCTTGGCGCCATCATCTACATGGTCCTCGATCCCAAAATGCGGACGCTGATCAGTTACATGTATAAAAGCGTGATGCGTTGGGTGACTTCCATGTTTGTCACCATCGATCCGATCGGGATCCTGAAAAATTACGTCAGTGATTTGGAAGACAATCTGGCTAAAATGAGTACCCAGATTGGAAACCTGAAAGGCCAGATGCGCAAGTTGAAAACCATTATGGACGAAAACAATCAGGAAATCGAGAAAAATCTGATCATCGCCAAGAAGGCCAGAGAAATGGGCGATGAAAAAAATACGCTTTTGTCTTCCCGTAAAGCCGCCCGCCTCCAGGACTCCAATGAAAAATACAGCACACTTTTAAGTAAAATTGACATCCTGTACCGTGTTTTGACCCGCATGTACTCCAACTCGGAAATTCTCCTGGAAGACACCAAGGACCAGGTCAAAGTCAAAGAACAGGAACGAAAAGCCATCCGGGCTTCCCATTCCGCCATGAAATCTGCCATGTCTATCCTGTCCGGGGATAAGGACAAACGGGCCATGTTTGATCAGGCCCTTGAGTCTATTGCCGATGATGTTGCCAATAAAGTGGGAGAAATGGAGCGTTTCATGGAGATGTCTTCCAAATTCATGGATTCCATCGATTTGCAAAATGGTGTCTTTGAAGAAGAAGGTTTGAAAATGCTGGAGAAATACGAAAAGGAATCTTCCCTGTTGTTGATGGACGGAAAATCAAGAACCGACACCCTGGAACTTGGCGATCCGGCTGAAAAGGTATCCAGATCAAGTAACAGCAAGAAAGGTACGTCCTACGAAGGGCTATTTGATTGACCTGCCTCCTTTGCCGATAGGGTTTTTTTCCTTCGGCCCCGCACCTCATACCTCGTACCCAGTACCTGTTAATTTGTTTATGCGTGGATTTGTTAATGAAGAATGTCCGGGATGACTCTTTTTCCTTTGTCTCCATACCCCGCACCTCGTACCTCGCACCCTCTATCCAATACCTGATCCCCCGCCGAGACCTAATTGTTTACCGGTGAAGGGAATGGTGCCCAGTTACATCCTGCTGGAAAATCGAATACAACCCATTTCCCTAATATCCTCTCCATTCACCGGAATGCTCAGAGCCATCAGGGTAAAGATCCTTCACGGACGGTCCGCTGCACGTACCTGTTCAGGATGACACAATGACCAGCAAAGGGCTGAATACCTCCTACCCCATACCCCGCGACCCCGCACCCCATCCCTCGCACCTCGTACACCGCATCCCGTATCCAATACCTGATCCCCGCCGAGACCTAATTGTTAACCGGTGAAGGGAATGGTGCCCAGTTACATCCTGCTGGAAAATCGAATACAACCCATTTCCCCAATATCCTCTCCATTCACCGGAATGCTCAGAGCCATCAGGGTAAAGATCCTTCACGGACGGTCCGCTGCACGGACCTGTTCAGGATGACACAATGACCAGCAATGGGCTGAATACCTCCTACCCCATACCTCGTACCTGTTAATTTGTTTATATGTGGATTTGTTAATGAGAATTACTGGAATGACGCTTTTTGCTTGGCCCCTGCTACCTCTGTCCCTTCTGCCACTTCTGTCTCTCCTATTTCACATTCACCAGTTCGATCTCAAAAACCAGAACGCTGTTGGATGGAATATTCGCTGTCTCCCGGGAGCCATAGCCCAATTCACTGGGCAATATGAGTAGAATTTTCCCTCCTTTTTTGATCAAAGGGATCCCGATTTGCCACCCTTTGATCAGCCCGAGAAGCTGAAAAGTAACGGCATTACCATCGGTCTGATCAAACACGGATCCATTTAGCAGATAGCCTTTATAGTTTACCGTGACGGCATTGTAAATGGTGGGACTGATGCCGCTTCCTTCCTCATCGATGCGGTAATAGAGCCCTGACGAATGCTTTTCCATCGTCAGTCCATTCTTATTGATGTAATCCAGGATCAGGCCATCGTCCTTCTTGGATTGGTTTTCCAATTTCAGGCATCCGCTCACAGCGAACAAAACCATAGCCATGAGGCCAAATACGACATTTTTTTTCATCGTAAGGAATTAACTTATCGGTACTAAATTGAGCTTTTCAGCCTCCTTCATCATAAAAGCATACGCTTCGTTGAAATCATTGGCGATCTCCCCTTCGAGGATGGCTTCGCGGATGGCGGTTTTGATAATCCCCACCTCCCGGCTGGGCTGGATCCCAAACGTTTGCATGATCAATTCACCGGAGATAGGCGGTTGGAAATTCCGCAGCCGGTCTTTTTCTTCAACCTCATTTAATCGTTCCCGCAGCACCTCAATGTTGCGGAGATAGGTTCTGACCTTCGCTTCATTTTTGCTGGTGATGTCCGCTTCACACAGGGTTAGCAGGTCATCGATTTCATCGCCGGCATCAAACAACAACCTTCTGACCGCGGAATCGGTGATTTCAGCTTTGGTGAGCGCGATCGGACGCAAATGGAGCAATACCAATTTCTGGACGTACTTCATTTTATGATCCAGCGGGAGTCGCAGCCGTTTGAAAATGCGGGGAACCATGGCAGCGCCAAGTGCCTCATGCCCGTGAAAGGTCCACCCTTGCTGAGGATGAAATCGTTTGGTGGGAGGCTTGGCAATATCATGCAGTAAAGCGGCCCAGCGTAACCAGATGTTGTGTGATTTCCGGGCTACATTATCAACAACTTGCAGTGTATGATAAAAATTGTCCTTATGACCGATGCCTTTCTGTATTTCGACGCCCTGAAGTGCCGTCAACTCCGGAAAAATAATCTCGAGCACCCCGGTGTCATAGAGCTTGATGAACCCTTCCGAAGGTTTGATGCAACTCAATATTTTTTCTAACTCTAGGGTAATCCGCTCTTTGGATACAATGTTAATGCGGTTGCGATAAACCCGGATGGCCTTATAGGTCTCAGGATCAATGGTAAAGTCCAATTGACTTGAAAATCGGATGGCACGCATCATACGCAGCGGGTCATCCGAGAATGTTTTACCCGGCTCTAAAGGCGTTTTAATACGTTTTTCCTCCAGGTGTTGCAATCCATGGAAGGGATCAAGGATTTCACCAAAGGTGCGTTCATTGAGACTGACTGCCAATGCATTGATGGTGAAATCACGGCGATTTTGATCGTCTTCCAGGGTACCCTCCTCCACAATCGGCTTTCGGGAATCGGCACGATAGGACTCTTTACGTGCTCCAACAAATTCAATTTCAATGTTTTTATGCCGTAGCATCGCTGTTCCAAACCGCTTGAAGGTAACCACCTTGGGTGTGGGAGATAATTTGGAGGCCACCTGTTCAGCCAGGCGGATGCCGCTTCCTACACAGACAATGTCCATATCTTTGGACTCCAGGCCCAATAGGCGGTCTCTCACGTAGCCACCGACCACATAAACTTCATAGCCCAGGTCAGCACCGGCTTCCTGCACCAATTCAAAAATTCTGCGCTCGTATGGTTTTATATCAAATATCACTTTGAAACTCTAGCTGACCTCTTCCAACAGGTTTTGCTCCATTTCTTCCAGAATTGCATAGAGCTCTCCGGCATCCATCGAGTTGACCAGATTGGTCCGGTATGATTTACTATGGGGGATGTTACGGAAGTAATTTGCATAATGCCGCCTCATCTCCAAAATTCCCAGTTTTTCTCCTTTCCATTGCAAGGAATGGTGAAGGTGTTTTCGTACCACATCAACCCGGGTGACAAGATCCGGATCAGGGAGATGTTCTCCCGTTGCAAGGTAGTGCTTGATTTGGTTAAAAATCCAGGGATTACCGATGCTCGCGCGGCCGATCATTATGCCATCCACGCCGTATTCATCGCGATAAGCTTCGGCCTTCTCTGGTGTATCAATGTCGCCATTGCCAAATACCGGAATCCTGATCCGCGGATTCTCCTTTACCTGACGAATCCAATTCCAATCCGCTTCCCCTTTATACATCTGTGCCCGGGTCCGGCCATGAATCGTAATGGCCTGGATACCGACATCCTGCAATCGTTCGGCTACCTCTACAATCCGGATGGAATTGTGATCCCAACCAAGCCGTGTTTTTACCGTTACCGGCAAGTGCGTGCTCTTCACGATTGCTTCCGTTAAGGCAACCATTTTATCAATGTTGAGCAATATACCCGCACCAGCCTCCTTACAAACAACCTTCTTCACCGGACAGCCAAAATTGATGTCCAGGACTTCCGGTTTAGCCTCTTCGACGATTTCCGCTGCCTGTACCATAGAATCCAGCTCAGCGCCGAAGATCTGGATCCCGATGGGACGTTCTTCATCGTAGATATCCAACTTCTGGATGCTTTTATCCGCATCACGAATCAAGCCTTCCACACTAATGAATTCGGTATACATCATGTCGCATCCTTCCTGCTTGCATAAAGCCCGGAAAGGAGGGTCACTTACATCTTCCATCGGTGCCAGCAAAAGCGGAAATTCTCCTAACTGAACATTTCCAATCGAAACCATAGGAATCGTTGTATTGAAAAATTATGTGCAAAAGTAAATAAATACTCCGGATCTGGACGATTGGTCCATCTGGGTTCAGATTAAATATTATCATCATATGATTAAAAGTATCCGGTAATTTTTTTGTGTTAAAAGGGTTATTTTTTACTTTGACCATTCTTCATAACGAATACCAACGAATCACATGATCGCTGCAGTCATTGTTGTTTTCATCCTTGGTTATCTAACCATCGTCTTTGAACACCCTCTGAAATTAGATAAAACAGTGCCCGCGCTGCTGATGGGTGCCTTGTGTTGGGCACTGGTTTCCTTAGGACACCTTGAAGTCATCGACGACAGCCATCATGTCGCAGCTTTGAGTGATGTGTTGCTCCATCATATCGGAAAAGTAGCTGAAATCCTCATTTTCCTCCTCGGTGCTATGACCATTGTTGAATTGATCGATTTGCACAATGGTTTTTCGGTGATTACCAACCGCATCAAAACGACCAGTAAACGGACCATGTTGTGGATCATCGTGATCCTGGCTTTTTTCCTGTCAGCGACGCTTGATAACCTGGCCTCTACCATCGTATTGGTGTCCCTGCTTCGTCGTTTGGTCCCCCGTCGCCGGGAGCGCATTTGGTTCGTTTGCATGGCGGTCATCGGGGCGAATGCCGGAGGAGCCTGGTCACCGATCGGAGACGTCACCACCACCATGCTTTGGATTGGAAATAAAGTTTCTTCACTCGGTTTGATTGAGCACCTAGTATTGCCCTCTTTGGTATGTGTGATTTTGCCTGCATTGATCGCATCACGGATGAAACCCTTCCGGGGAAATATCGCCTTGATGCACGGAGATGCGGCCGCCGAAGCGCAAAAGGAAAAATTACTTAGCAGCAAAGCCATGTTACTGGTGGGTGTTGGTGCTTTGATATTTGTACCAATTTTCAAAGCCATTACCCATTTACCTCCTTATGTCGGCATGATGCTTGGACTAGGATTCGTGTGGCTGGTTTCCGAATACATCCATCCGGAAGAAGATTTCTCGGATGAACGAAAACACCTTTATTCAGCACATACCGCATTATCACGGATAGAACTTTCCAGCATCTTGTTTTTCCTGGGTATACTGGTTGCCGTGGCTTCGCTGGAGTCATTGGGGACCCTCCTGCATTTGGCCGAATTCCTCGATGCCAAAATACCCAACCAAAATCTGGTCATCCTCATATTGGGATATGCTTCGGCAGTCATCGACAATGTTCCGTTGGTAGCTGCGACCATGGGAATGTACTCCTTTCCAACCGACAGCGCCATCTGGCATTTTATTGCCTATTCTGCAGGTACCGGCGGAAGCATGCTGATCATCGGATCTGCAGCCGGCGTAGCTGCGATGGGTATGGAACGGATTGATTTTATCTGGTACTTCAAAAAAGTGTCCTGGCTGGCAATGATCGGATTTTTAGGTGGTGCCGGCGCTTTCGTGCTGATATCGATGTTCTTCTAATGGACCCAGGCCGGCAGGGTAACTTCCAATCCCAGCAACGGCACGATGATAAAATATAGGATAACCGTCAGAAAGAGAATGCTAAACAGGTTCAGTTGAAACCCACAGCGGGCCATTTCCGGAATACGTACCTGGCCACTGGCAAAAATAACAGCATTTGTCCCCGTTCCGGAAGGCAACATAAAAGCAAACGAACAAGCTATGGTTGCCGGAATCATGAGTATCAACGGGTTGATTGATCCAGCCATTGCCATGGCAGCCCAAACAGGCAGGAAAATGTTCGCCGTAGCCGTATTTGAATTTATTTCGGTAAGAAAGACCATGATCGAAACCACGGCCAGTAACAGCAGCAGCGGAGGGAAAGCCCCAATAAATCCAAGATGCCCTCCCAGCCAAACGGCCAGGCCGGTTTCACCAAACGCATTGGCTAAAGCATATCCTCCCCCCACGATCAGAACCACCCCCCAAGGCACCTGCGAAGCCTCCTTCCAGGTCAATAACCGTCCTCCTGACTGGTCCGAAATCAGGAACAATCCAAGTGCTCCGGCTATGGCCACGGTGGAGTCATGCACAAAATCCTCTATTCCCAGCAGATTGGACCAACCTGGTAGGGTAAACCATCCGAAATCGATGTTTCTGCGAAAAATCCAGCCTAATGCCGTGATGACAAAAAGGATCAGAACCCTGCGTTCGCCCGGTTGCATGTTGCCAAGACGTACCCATTGCTCTTCGATGATCGCATCACTCTGAGCAAATCGCCCCTGGATCTTAAAATAACGCACCATGAAAACCCACAATAAAGGCAATCCCAGGAGGACCACCGGAATGCCAATTTTGAGCCAGGTAAAAAAACTGATTTCCGGGGCTTCCGGATACATAGATGACAATAATCCCGCCAGGACCATATTCGGAGGCGTACCTATCAAGGAACCCGTGCCCCCTATGGATGCCGCATAGGCGATGGATAACATCATCGCCAGACCAAACCGCGAGTTTTGATTGTCGATGGCATCCTGGTTAATCAGTGCCATCGCAATGGGCAGTAGCATCAAAACCACTGCGACATTGGCGATCCACAGGGATAAAAAAGCAGTGGCAACCATAAAACTCAGGATGAGCTTTGGCCGGCTGGTCCCAATCTTGCGAATGATAGCCAGGGCAATTCTGCGGTGCAATCCCTGGTATTCAATCGCGCGAGCCAGGAAAAAACCGCCCAGAAGCATTAATACGTAATTGTGACCATAATTTTCGGCGGTGGCGCTGGCAGACAAAATCCCCAGCAAAGGGAATAATGCAAGTGGAACGAGGGCAGTCATAAAAATGGAGATCGCTTCTGTCATCCACCAGATGGCCATTAAAAGCGTAACGCCGATCGCTCTCCAGGCAGCCGGGTTCAATCCCTCCGGAGCAGGCCAAAGTAACGTAAATGCTACCAAAGCCAATCCTGCCCACAATCCAATTTTTTTTAGCATAAGCCCTAAAATGGATTTCTCTAAAAAGGTAAATGGTCAAGGTCAACATTTCCTCCGGACAGAACCACCCCAATCCGCTGTCCTGAAAATGGAGCGGGATCCCGCAGTATGGCGGCAAAAGGCACCGCACCGGAGGGTTCGAC
>JAGQXC010000597.1 GCA_020436785.1 Saprospiraceae bacterium
CGGGTAGCGTTTCAGGGTTAATGGGCGACCCTGGATATGCGGCAACATATATCCGGCAATCCGGGTGTAATAATCCACCAGATCTTGTTTCATGATCCCGGTATCCGGAAACAGTATTTTATCGGGATGGCTTATTTTTATTTGATCGGATTCCATGGCTTGGTGGTTCTTATTAACTTTCACGCACTACTTCTGCAGGTTTTTTGTCCATCCGTAATCCCAGAAAACGGGGATGTCTGAGTTTACCGGATGAAGTCCATTCCGTAAAAACGACTTCACCCACAAATTGGGGAACAACCCAGGTGATGTCCGCGTCTGCATCAGGATAGTTATTGAAAGGACAGTATTTACTCTGATGCTGGTCAAGTTGCCCTTTAAACGTACGGAGGAATTTATCATCAAATCCAGTCCCTACCTTACCTGCAAACTTCAGGTCATCGTCATCATAATAGCCAATGAGCAAAGCACCAAAACCAATCCGCTCACCTCTTGGTTTAGTATAACCACCGATGACAAATTCCTGCCTTTCATTGCATTTAAATTTCAGCCAATCGCCTGACCGTGTCCCCCGGTAAGTTCCACCGGCCTTCTTGGCTACCAAACCTTCCCACCCCTTCTTACAGGCTTCAGTAAGCAGCGCTTGACCATTTCCATTTCGGTGAATGAGAAAGCGAACCGGATCGTGAAATGAAAACGCGGATTTGAGGACCTCTTTACGCTGGCGCAATGGCATTTGTCGCAAATCAAAGCCATCCAGGTATAATACATCAAACAGATAGGTGATTACGGGATAAGCATCCATCAGATCTGCAGAAGGATGCCTAACGTGCATCCTGTTTTGTAAAGTTTGAAAACTGGTCAAGTTACCATTAAAGCAGACCAATTCTCCATCGAGGATAAACGTTCCGGGAAAATTCCCAATGGCCTCCACAATTTCCGGATAATAATCATTCTGAATTTTCCGGTTTCTGGACATTAACCGCACTTCTTGATGTTTATAAAACAGGCACCTTTGTCCGTCAAGTTTTCGTTCATAAATCCAATCGGGGTCTGAGAAATAGTGATGGGTTAAGGTGGCAAGCATGGGATCAAACCATTCCGGCATCGAGCAATTGTTTGCTTTACCAGGGATCTTCTCCAGGATGGATTTTAAGGCCTTATTCATTTTGCCGATTCCCTTCTGATGTCTTCGAGCGAACGATCAGTCAGGACCGAATCAGGTTGGGTACTCTCCGGGTTTCTGCGACCGTCGGCATTTGAGTCGTCGAGTTTAAAAATCAACCATTCTTCCTGGTCGCCTTTTTTGTCCATCCTGATCATGGCGTATCCACCTGCCAGTTTTTGGCCGTGGAGCTCGAATTTAAACGAACCATCCTTAAGCGCCTTACGCAAGGATTTGTCTGCATCCTCTCCAATGAGCTCATATTCACCGTTATCCCAAACCATCACCGTGCCGGCACCATATTCGTCTTCCGGTATTACCCCTTCAAAATCAGCGTAATCCATGGGATGGTCATCCGTGGAAATTGCAAGGCGTTTTTCATTTGCCGCCGTAGACAATCCTTTAGGGACCGCCCAGGAAATCAACACGTCACCGTCGCTCAATCGAAAGTCATAATGCAGATTGGTGGCTTGATGCTTTTGGATCACAAACAGGTTCTTTTCACCCCGAGGCCGGTTTTTATCATTTTTCATATTTAATTCCAAATAAGTATTGGTTTAAAAATCATGGTTTGCCTGGATCATGATAAATTCATTGATATTTTCCATGTCAATTACTCCAGCCAATTCACCATCTCGTATGACGGGAAAAAAATATTGCTTTTTCTGTTGGACCATCCGATAAATATCTTTTAAATCGCCATCTGCTTTAACCGGGGTAAAATCTCTTTCCATAATATCAGCTACCCGCAGATTATTTTTGCCGGTGTGGAAGGCATCGAGAAGGATCTTCTTGTCAAGTAAACCCACGATTTCGTTGTCCGGTCCCTGTACGAGAAATTGACATTCGGCACCGGAAAGCAACACATTGGCAACGAGATCCAGGCTGTCCTCGGGATGAAAAACCGTAAAATGAGTCATCATGGCATCCGCCATTTTATGACCTTGCAAAATATCCAGTTGTTTTACCATGGTATATTCACCAGAGGCACCAAAAAATACAAATAGGCCAATTAGAATAAGAAATGGATTATAAAATAAACCAAGTACTAAAAACAGTAAAGCGATCACCTGACCGAGCCTGGCGGCAATCTGGGTAGCATGGACACGGCCCATACGAAAGGACAGGATTGCTCGTAAAATGCGACCTCCGTCCATGGGGAATGCAGGAATCAGATTAAATATTACGAGGACCACGTTGGATAAAAACAGGTAGATCAGAAAATTCTGCGAAGAAATGGTTAGCAACAGATTTTTAGCCTGGCTTTGGCTCCCCAAAGCAGCAAGCTGAGTGTAAATAACTGGATAGAGCAACACGGCAATCAAAACATTGACGGCAGGCCCCATAGTTGCAATGATCAACTCTTGCCTTGGGTTATCAGGTATGCTTTTCAGGCTGGCCACTCCTCCGATGGGCAACAAGGTTATCCGGGTGGTGACTACACCATACCGCTTGGCCGTGAGGGCATGACCGAACTCATGGAGAACGACACAGGTGAAAATGGTTAAAAACAACAACACAGACCAAAGCACCGCCTCGAAACCACCGCCCGATCGCCAGCCGATAAAAGCGGCCCACAATAAAATGAATGCAAACGTCCAGTGAATCTCCACCCGGATTCCCGCCACGGACGCCACATTCAGCTTACCCTTCATTTTTGGATCAACTTTTTAATTGTCAAAAAACTATCTTCAAATGGTTGATGAACTCAATCCATTCAAAAAAAATCACCACTAAATTCAAGTTTTTGCGATAAAACTTAAACCGTTGAATTATTCAAAATATAGTAATCGTATTAAAATGAAACACGTTCACTTAAATTACTTTATCTCAAAATTCTAACAGTTACCAACAATTAAGGTTGATCTTATTCCCAGTATTTGTGGCTATGGAGATCGTAATCTTGGTGTAGCCTTCCCCGAGAACCGGACAGTTTAAAACTAGACAGAAATCTTAACTTTAAACTGTTTGACCATGAAAAGAACAAAATTTACAGAGACACAGATTGTCGGCATACTCAAGGAGTATGAAGCCGGCAAGCGGACAGAGGAC
>JAGQXC010000598.1 GCA_020436785.1 Saprospiraceae bacterium
ATTAAATCCTTTAATATTCCGAATATTCCGTTGGATACAACAACCAGATGTCGGCATGATTCACATTGTGATCGTAATAAGGGTTGGAGATCAGGGATTTCCATTCCGGGGAACCAAAAAACGCATCCCAATGCTGATACCGGCTGGTTGAATCAGAGTAGGCAGTCATATACATCAGGTTAGGCATCCGGGATCCGGATACCACCTGTCCATAAAAAACGGCGTTGCATCCTAAGCGTTCAAACAGCCTTACTTCTCCACCGGCATTGAACATTTCGATTTTATTTTTTCCATACGATTCCGTTGGCGATTCGTAACTGCGCAATTCATAGATCCGGTCAGCCCTGGGTCCATCCAGTGGCGGAGTTACCAGTTGCGGCCATTCCGAAAAGGCATGGAGTAGCGTCGATTCCAGCCGCAGGTAAGGAGGGTTGTCGTAATTGGCGGACAGAAAGGCCTGGCCATCGGCTGAATAGATGCTATCGGTGGCCAGGGTTTGGTCAATTTCCAATAATTCATCCAACGATTGCAAAGGGATTAATACATAAGTACGTGGTAGGGTATCTTTTTCGTCAACCCGGTTATTGAAGACGCCGACTGGGCCGATCTGCATTCGTTGCAAAGCTGGAATAAGGGCATCTTTGAGGTATAATCGGGTGGCCTGGGCCTGAACTATGTTTGCAAAGCTGTAGGTGCGAAGCTGATAATATTGTCGTGCAGAATGATTCTCCATGGACGGGTCTGCCGGTTTGCAGCCAATCCAGATCAGGAGAGCAATGACCAGACTAAGTTTTTTCATAGTGATTTGTTGGACTTTTCCCTGGTCAAAATACCGAAAATCTCTGTGGTTATTTGGGTTCTGGCTGGTTAGGCAGTTATTTCCCCACATTAATGACAAAACACTTCATTCACAAACGAGTCCCATAGGATGATCTCATGAGGAAGGATCAGCGATAAGCCGCGATAAAGCAATAATGCCCCAAAGATCCCCATCGTCCATGGTGATATCCTTCGCAACACGACACGCCAGGATGGTTTCATGCGGGATTGAAAGGCCACCAGGGCAAAAAGCAGTGGGAATGTGCCTAAACCAAACAAGGCCATGACGCCCATCCCCCAGGTGATGTGTTCGCTGGAGATGGCCAGTGCAATGGCCGCATACACCATACCGCAAGGTATCAGGCCGTTCAGCATTCCAATGCCGAAATAGGACAGTAGGCCGCCGCGACGGATGAGTTGGCCGATGCCGTTGGAGATTTTTCGTTGAGCTGGGAAAGTAATTCGATCGAGCCAGGAACCCGGGTAGCGGATGGTGGTGAAAACCCCCAGAATGATCAATATGCCTCCGACAATTGCGAAGTATTTTTGAAATCCCGCCAGGGAAATTGCTTGACCAATTAAACCAAACAGCGCACCCAGCAAAACGTACATTAAAATGCGGCCACTGTGATAAACGATGCCCTGAAACCAGGCCGGCCGGTCACCCTGGGCAAAAGGCAGGGCCAGGGTCAGCGGACCACACATACCCACACAGTGCAGGCTGCCGGCCAATCCCAATATCAAGGCCGACCACAGGATCATCAGAGGACGATTTTCTGCTCGTAGTAGAAGGCTTCCTGGTTGGCGGCATAATCTACCTTGATGCGCCAAAGTCCACCAACCAGGTCCTGGGTTGTCACCGTCATCCGGTTATTTTCATCCGTCTTCAGAGGGAGGATAAAGTCCAGTGATTTGTTATCCGGTTTATAGAACTGTAATGTCCCGGCGATTCCAGTATTTTCCTTGGGGAAGTCAATGGTCAACTGTTTTTCTTTTCGATTTATTTCCACCTGCAACGGACTCAATTGCTCATTGACCATTTTATCATAATGTTGCTGGTAAGCTAAATCTTCCTGGTAGTAGTCGTCGATCACCAGGCTGTGATCGTACTGCATGGATTTGAACAAAACAAAAACCAGTGAAAGCACGAAAACAATAAGAAAAATGGCAATACCGGTCCCCCAATTAAATTTCATGATGATTGGATTAAGGAGCCATGAAGGAGGTCTTCACCTGATCCACGACATGGTCGCCGGAACGTATCCGTAATTTGATCCGGTTTTTACCTGCTACCAGCTCCGATTTTGGCAATTCGATGAATACGGCTCCATTGGTCACATCGTTCGGAATGGCAATCGGTGATTGGCCCACCCATTTGATGCGTCCTTCCAGGTCAATCAACTCCATATCCAGGGCCAGGGTATCGGAGGTTTTGTTGACAAACTGGTAATTATACAAGTTACTGATGTAGCCGTCATCCGTTTTTTGGTACAACATGCCCGGTGTTCTCAACAACAATCCTTCCACCTGTGTCCGGGTGGCAAATAGAATGATTTCCAACAGGACCAGTACGCCCAATACACTGGTATAGGCGATCGACCGCGGATTCATGATTTTTTTCACCCCGGTCCGGACGCCTTCTTCACTGTCGTAGCGGATCAGGCCGGTGGGGCGATTAACTTTGGTCATCACCTCATCACAAGCATCAATGCAAGCCGTACAATTGACGCATTCCAATTGGGTGCCGTTGCGGATATCTATTCCGGTTGGGCAAACCTGGACACACAGCTTACAATCAATGCAGTCACCGAGCAATGCATTCATTTTGGCGGCTTCCTCTTCTTTCCCTTTAACCGCTTTATGGATTTTGCCTCGCGGTTCTCCACGCAGGTAGTCGTAGGTAATGACGACCGAATTTTTGTCCAGCAATACGCCTTGTAAGCGCCCATAGGGGCAGATGGTCGTACATACCTGCTCCCTAAGGAATGAGAAAACTCCATAAAATGCAAACGAAAAGGCGATCATAGCGATGAATCCCTGAAAATGTTCGGAGATGGGGTCTTTAATGATGTTGATGACCTGATCCACGCCAATGATGTAGGACAGGAATGTATTGGCGACCAGCACGGCAATGGCGAAGAAAATGATTTGCTTGCTTACTTTTTTCAACAATTTTTCACCGTTCCAGGGCGCATTGTTCAGCCGCCGCTGGGCATTGGCATCCCCTTCAATCCAATATTCGATCTTGCGATAGACGCTTTCCATGAAAATCGTTTGCGGACAGACCCATCCGCAAAACAACCGTCCATAAATCACGGTAAAGAGGGCAATGAAGATGACCATAATGATCATCGCCAGTACAAATAGATGGAAATCCTGGGGCGGAAAATAGGATCCGAAAAGGATGAATTTCCGCTCCAGGATATTGAACATAAACAAAGGATTGCCATGCACTTTCACCCAGGGCATCCCGAAGAGTACCACCAACAGGAACAGCGCTACAATGGTGCGATAGTTGGTAAACTTACCCTTTGGTTTTTTTGGGTAAATCCAGACACGCTTACCGTGCTCATCCACCGTTGCCAGGTGATCGCGGTACCAGTCTTCTTCTTCTTCCAGGATCGGGTTAGGGGTGTCCTCGGCCATCCTTACTAAGGTTAATTTTGAATTACATCCGCCGGTGAAGCATTGCCGGTGCTTTCCGGATCGTAAAGATCTCCTTGTGGTTCTTTACCATTGGGCGGATTGGTTCCCTGCAAAGTTAAGATATAACTGGCTACATCGGCCATGGCAGCAGGCGATAGCTGAGTTTGCCAGGAGATCATCCCTTTTTCAGGTACTCCATATTTAATCGTACGGAAAATACTCTTGATGTCGCCGCCATGGATCCAGTATTTATCGGTCATGTTCGGGCCGACACCACCTTCACCGTTGGCGCCATGACAGGCCACACAATTCGTCATCCAGATGTCTTTACCCTGGGCCAGTTCCGTCTCATCGGTACGAACGGTAACCGTATTTTCATCGACAAGGTTCCCTTGCTGGGCGACGTACTCTGCGACTTGTTGTTTAGCCTCTTTCATAGCCATTTCATATTCTTTCTTGCTGCTCCATTCGCTGCCGGAAAAATGGTAATAAGTCATATAAACAACAGCGAAGCCAATCGTGAGGTAAAACATCCACAACCACCAGGGAGGCAAGACGTTGTCCAACTCACGGATTCCGTCATAGTTATGATCGAGCAGGATTTCCTTCTCCTTGGCCATCGGAACGCGGTTGGTCAGCCGTTTCATCAGTCGTTGCCAGCCGCTCTCCTTTGCCCGCTGAAAGACCTCCTCCGTTTCCGGAGTCAATCCTTGTTGCTGCAGGATGGAATACGTGTACAGTTTGGTAAGCGTTTCATTGGTCCGGTAAAGGACCCAGATGGCTATACCCACGACGATGATGCCCAGAATGAGGAATAAGTTGTCGTAGATCAGGGAGAGGAGATCGCCGGAGTTGACCGGTTGTGTAGCCTGGGCTGCCGCATCCTGGGCCCAGTTGATGCCAGGGATTGCCAGCAGGAAAGCCGGCAGCAGGAATTTCTTGGTATGTTGATCTTTCATTGTTATTGCTTTAGAGTGGTTGAGGAAAGGGAATCATCATCTTCATCCAGTGGCAAATGAGCCATATGGTCCAGGTATTTTTTGTCTTTCCGGAAGATGAGAACAACGCTCATGACAAAGATGGTCATGAAGGTCAGGAGTGCCAGGATGGCCATCCAATTCACATTTCCCGCATGATTGATGATGTATTTGAACATGGTCTTTGCTTTTTGGAAATGTGAATTAATTGGATGTTGGAATGGCTCCTGAACTTGGTTTGATGTCGGTTCCTAACCGCTGCAAATAGGCGATCAGCGCTACGATTTCTTTTCGTTCCAGATTGTCCGCTTCTATCCCGTCTTTTTTGAGGGAAGCGGCAATCGTCTGTGCTTGCTTCATCAGGTCATCATTCGCCTGCTCGGCGTATCCTTCCGGGTAAGGAACGCCCAGACTCTGCATGGCCTTGATTTTAGCGGAGGTGTAGGTCAGATCCAGGTCGTTACGTACCAGCCAGGGATAAGGTGGCATGATGGAACCAGCACTCATGCTTTCCGGGTCCATCATATGGTAGTAATGCCAGCTGTCCGGGTATTTACCTCCTTCACGTTGCAGATCCGGACCGGTCCTCTTCGATCCCCAAAGGAAAGGATGGTCGTATACAAACTCTCCCGATTTGGAATACTCTCCGTACCGTTCGGTTTCCGAGCGGAAGGGACGAATCATCTGTGAATGACATCCCAGACAACCTTCGCGAATGTAAAGATCCCGTCCTTGCAGTTCAAGGGGTGTGTATGGTTTGACCGAAGCGATCCTCGGAATGTTGTCGTCAATGGTGAGCATAGGGATCACTTCCACCATCCCTCCGATCAGGATGAGAATGGCACTGACGATCAGCATTTGGATAGGCCGGCGTTCAATCCACTTGTGCCAGTATTCTCCCTTGTGGGGCACATATTCCTCACGAGCCGGAGCTTCTGCGGCTTCATTGGCTACCAGGTTACCCGATTTGGCGGTTTTCCACAGGTTGATCAGCAACAGGAACATCCCACTGAAGTACAACGTGCCACCGAATGCACGGATCATGTACATCGGGATGATCTGGGTGACGGTTTCAAGGAAACTGCCGTATTGCAGGAATCCTTCCGGCGTGAACTGTTTCCACATCAGACTCTGGGTCCAACCGGCCCAATACAGAGGCAATGCATAGAATACGATTCCTAGTGTTGCGATCCAGAAATGGGCGTTGGCCATTTTCACCGAATGCAGTTTGGTATTGTATAAGCGGGGTATGAGCCAGTAGAGGATACCGAAAGTGAGCAATCCATTCCAGCCCAGGGTTCCGATGTGGACGTGACCGATGGTCCAGTCCGTGTAGTGGCTGATGGCGTTGACTGATTTGATGGAAAGCATGGGGCCTTCGAAGGTAGACATCCCGTAAGCCGCAACAGCGACCACCATCATTTTCAAAATTGGATCATCACGTACACGGTCCCAGGCTCCCCGCAGGGTCAACAAACCGTTAAGCATACCGCCCCAGGAAGGCGCGATCAGCATGACGGAGAATACGGTACCCAGGGATTGAGCCCAGTCTGGCAGTGATGTGTATAGGAGGTGGTGCGGTCCGGCCCAGATATAGATGAAGATCAGTGCCCAGAAATGCACGATCGATAATTTGTACGAATAGACCGGCCGGTTTGCGGCTTTGGGCAGAAAGTAATACATCAGTCCGAGATAGGGGGTAGTGAGGAAGAAAGCCACGGCATTGTGACCATACCACCACTGGACCAGTGCATCCTGGACACCGGCAAAAATTGGGTAGGACTTGTTCCAGCTAAATGGTAATTCAAGGTTATTGACGACGTGCAATACGGTGACTGTGATCCAGGTGGCGATGTAAAACCAGATGGCTACGTATAAGTGGTTCTCCCGTCGCTTAAGGATGGTTCCGAACATATTCAAACCAAAAACGATCCATACCAGGGCGATGGCAATGTCAATCGGCCATTCCAGTTCGGCGTATTCTTTGGCGGAGGTGATTCCAAAAGGCAGGGTGAGTGCGGCGGAAACGATGATCAGCTGCCAACCCCAGAAGTGGATTTTTGACAGCAGGTCACTGAACATCCGTGTCTTTAACAGTCGTTGCAGACTGTAATAGACGCCCATGAAAATCCCGTTACCGACAAATGCGAAAATGGCGGCATTGGTGTGCAAGGGACGCAAGCGACCAAAAGTCAGTTGGGGAATTTCCATATTGAGCGCCGGTGTAAAGATCTGGAAGGCGATCAGTACGCCTACCAGCATCCCCACCAATCCCCAGATGGCGGTAGCAACGGCGAAATTTCGCACGATGCCATTGTCATAGTTGAATTGTTCGATCTTTCCCATTCCTTAAGATTTGTTAACTGTTTGGAGAATCTGTATTTGTTGTCGAGGAGTTATCAGGTTTTTTGTCGTCCCAGAGGATGCGGACGCTAGGGGTATAATCATCGTCGTATTGACCGCTGCGGACCGCCCAGATAAAGGCAAAAAGAAAACCGCCCGCTACGATCAGACTTATCCCAATAAGTACAAAGATTACCCCCATAGAGCTGAATTTAAATGCAAGTTAGGATGCATATATTTATTAATTGTGATGTCACTCACGCAAATTATTGATATAGATCATCCACTTTTGTTTGGACCCATTCGGCCTGTGGCAGATCATTTAATTTCATCACCCGGAACAATAACGTGCTGGCAGCCAGACCATAAAGAACCATCGTCACACTACTGATCGGCATCAGGAGAGCGGCGACCAGTGGTGACAGAACGCCCCGGACTGCAAAACTCAATCCAACCACATTGTATGCGAGGGCCAGGAAATAGGCCCCGAACACCACCTTCCGGCTATTGCGGATGTATTGGATTAATTTTGGGAGATAAGGGAACAGTCCGTTGTGGATGATCGCATCGGATGCCGGAGTAAAATTATTGATGTCCTCGGTGATGACCATACCTACTTCACTGGCTTGCAAGGCCCCGGCATCGTTGATGCCATCCCCAATCATCATCACCCGTTGTTCGGCGGCCTGGAGCGTCCGGATGTACTCCAGTTTATCTTTTGGCTTTTGATTGAATAACAGGTTACTGGTTGCCGGGAATGCCGAACGGATGCGTTTCATCTCCCGGTCCTGATCACCGGATAGCAGGGACAATTCATAATTCTTAGCGAGGGCGCCAATGGTTTTGCGCCAGGAACTTCGGTAGCGGGATTCATACACGAATGTGCCACGATGGATGCCATCAAAAGCGACATGAACGGTCTGCCTTTGTTGACCAGTATCCTTAGCGCCGGTCCAAACCGCGGATCCGATACGAACTTCTATGCCTTCCACCGTTGCCTGTACGCCCTGGCCGGGCACTTCCGCAAAGGCATCCAGAGTAAATACCGGATGAGCTTGCAGGTAGTGATCCAGTTGCTGGCTGAGCGGGTGGGTCGACGCATGGGCTGCAGACCGGATAATCCGGGATTCACGTTCTGTCAGGGGCATGCCCTGAAAAATAATATGGTATTGGTTAACGGCGGTAAGTGTGCCAGTCTTATCAAAGACAATGTGATTCAACCGCTGGATTTCTTCGATGATTCTTGTACTCCGTAAATACATGTTTTTGTCTGCCAAGAGACGCATGACATTGCCGTAAGTAAAGGGAATGGCTAACGCCAGCGCACAGGGACAGGCAATGATCAATACCGATGTTATGGTCAGCAATGCCGTACTCAGATCTCTTCCGACCCAATAGATAAAGGTGATCAGCGCGATCGAAAGGATGGCCAGTGTAAAATAGGTCCCGATCTGATCGGCCAGCCGGTGATCCCGCGTTTCTTTCTTTTGAGTAAAAGCGCGGTCCTCCCAAAGCTGAAGTAAATAACTCTGTCCCACCGCTTTGGTGACCTGCAGTTCAATGGGAGTACCGATCTGTTTGCCTCCGGCATAGATGGTATCTCCGGTCCGCTTAAAAATTGGATCCGATTCTCCGGTGACAAAGCTGTAATCGATCTGGGCGGCTCTTGAAATGAGGATGCCGTCTGCCGGGATCAATTGGTTGTTCCTGATCTGGATCCGGTGTCCGGGCGTGACCTTGGAAAGCGGCATAGTGACCCATTTTTCATCCTGCAGAACCGAGATGGCAATTGGGAAATAGGATTTATAGTCCCGGTCAAAGGACAAATGGTGAAATGTCTTTTGCTGAAACCATTTTCCAATGAGCAGGAAGAAGACCAAGCCGGCCAGACTGTCCATAAATCCGCTGCCGAACTGGCCAAAAATGTCAATGGTGCTACGAACAAACAAGGCAATGATTCCCAGTGTGATGGGTACATCCATGTTCAAGCCTCCGTTTTTTAATCCGTGCCAGGCGGATTTAAGATAGTCCTGAGCGCCATAGATGAGCACGGGCAACCCCAGGATCCAATTCAAATAGTTGAACCAATAAGCAGCCCGGTCGCCCTGGATACCCAGGTATTCCGGGAAACTGAGCAGCATGATGTTACCGAAGCAAAAGCCGACCACTCCCAGCTGGTAATACAACTTTCGCGGTACGACCGGCATGTGCTTTTCTTCCAACTGCCCCATGTTTAAAGCCGGGGCATATCCGATATGTTCCAGCATTTCGGCAATCCGGCGCAGGGTAACCTGGGTAGGATCAAAATGGATCGAGACCTTTTTTCGCAAAAAGTCGACCTGGGAACGGCTGACTCCTGGGACCAGTTTATACAGGTGTTCGAGCAGCCAGATACAGCTCGCACAATGGATAGCCGGGAGGTGGAAGGTCACTTTTACCAAATGGACACTGGCATAGTCGATGATCTTCTGCTGGATTTCCGGATCATCCAGGAAGGAATAATCCGTTAACTCACGGACGCGCTGATTGACACCGGGAGTTTGCTGAATGTGGTAATATTCCTGGAGGTTGTTGTCATGCAAAATCTGGTACACCCACTGGCACCCTTCACAACAAAAGTCCAGATCCTGGTGTACGAAATGACCGGTATCACAAGGCTCGCCACAATGAGCACAGGTTGGTTTACGGTCGGAAACGCTGATAAAAGCCGGCGATTCTTTCATGGCTGCAAAATTCCCACGCAAGCAGGATATGTAGTCTGACCGCACTCAAATTACGAAATGATTTATATCATCCGGCATTCCGTCGGCACGAAATACTTTTACGCTTTGAAATTGAAAGACTGCATGCATGATTCAGACTGACCTTATTATAATAGGTGCCGGCCCGGTCGGGTTATTTACCGTTTTTGAAGCGGGATTGTTGAAACTACGATGTCACCTGGTAGACATCCTCCCGCAACCCGGGGGTCAACTGACGGAGATCTACCCCAAGAAACCCATCTACGACATTCCCGGATTGCCAAGTATTCTGGCCAAGGATCTTACCGCCAACCTGATCAAGCAGATCCAACCTTTCCGTCCGACTTTTTCATTGGGAGAACGTGCTGAAAAGCTGGAACGGACGGACACCGGTGATTGGCGGGTTACCACCAGCGAAGGTACCCTCGTCCAGGGTAAGGTGGTGGTGCTTGCGGCCGGTTTGGGGTCCTTCGAGCCACGAAAACCTCCTATTCCCGCTCTGGCTCGCTACGAGAATAAGGGCGTCGATTACTTCATAAAAGATCCAGAAAAGTACCGGGATAAGGATATTTTGATCGCCGGAGGCGGGGACAGTGCTTTGGACTGGACCCTGGATCTGGTTGATGTGGCAAGGACCGTCTGGTTGGTACATCGCCGTTCCGAATTCAGAGGTGCACCGGACAGCATTGAAAAAGTAATGCGGCTTGTCGAAATGGGACAGGTCCATTTGTTGACCAATGCGCAGGTGATTGATGTGCATGGGGACCAGGAGCGATTGCGCCAGGTTGTCATTTCCAGCGAAGAAATGGGGCAATTCACTCAAAATGTAGACCATTTCATTCCCTTGTTCGGGCTTACCCCAAAACTTGGTCCGCTGGAACATTGGGGATTGGAAACGAGCAAAGAAGGGGTTCAGGTGAGTTTTCCCCATTACGAAACCAATGTTCCGGGAATTTTTGCCGTCGGGGACATTAATACCTACGAAGGCAAGCTCAAATTGATCCTGTGTGGTTTTCATGAGGCAACGCTGATGGTTCAACGAGCCTTCCACTATGTCCATCCGGATCAAAAGTTAAGTTTTAAATACACCACGGTGATGGGTGAACAAGGATTACTTAAAAAGGCCGAATCTTTATGATCAGGATCACGGTCATCGACCGGGAAGGAAAGGAACACCTCCTGGAGGCTCCCACCGATATGCATATGAATGTGATGGAGCTTTGCAAGGCGTATGAGCTTGCCGTGAAAGGCACCTGCGGCGGAATGGCCATGTGTTCGACCTGTCACGTTTACATCTTATCGGATACCAAGTTGCCGGACATGAAACCGGAAGAGGAAGATATGCTGGATCAGGCCTTTTTTGTGGATTCCCGCAGCCGCTTGGGATGCCAGTTGATGATTTCCCCTGAGATGGATGGCCTGAAGGTGCGGCTGGCTCCGGAGGAAGACTAAGGGGATTTTAAAGGTTGAGTGTTGAATGTTGAAGGTTGAGTGTTGAATGTTGAAGGTTGAATGTTTGAAGATGCATAAAAAAGGTTGACAGCTCTTGAAACTTGGTTTCTTTATCTTTGAAAGAAAGCATACCGCCATGGCTTCACCTTCTGATACCCTAAAATCCATAGCCGTTGATTTTCTGACCCGCTGTGCGGCCGGTGAGGCGCAAGCAGCCTTCCGGGATCATGTCCATCCCGGTTTTATACACCACAATGCCTGGTTTGCAGGAGATGCCGAATCCCTGTGGCAAGCCATGGATGCCAATGCGGCCGACCATCCGGATAAGGTCTTTGACATCCGGCATATCCTCGAAGACGGGCCGATGGTCGCGTGCCATTCTTTCTTTGCGGAATCACCCGGGGAAAAGGGCATGGCAGTGGTCCACCTGATGCGTTTCGAGGGAAATCAGATTATTGAGTTTTGGGATTTGGCCCAATCCATTCCCGAACAAATGGCCAATAAAAATGGCATGTTTTGAAGTTTGGATGATGTAAAGTGGATTACTCCACTAATTTAAACGCTTACCACGGTCGGATCAGGTGCACCCCATTGACTGAATGCAAAATTCATCGTACCTTTCTAGAGGACTTAGTTCCAATTTTATGATTTTATTTCGGCATGTCGCCTGGCTTAGTAAGGTGCTTCCCACACATCGTGTCAGCTTGGTCTGGGTTTTGTCTTTATTGGTATCCGGTCTGGTAGCACAACAGACCTCCGGTGTCAGTAAAATTCAGGGCCGCGTGATTGAAAAGATCGGGCCGAAAGTGCAAGGCGTCGCCGATGCACAAGTGCTGATCTCCGGGCAAGGACTGGTATCGGTCGATCAGAACGGCTATTTCACCGCTACGGTCCCTAACCGGACCAAATTGAAGATAGAAGTATTGCCGACAACCTACCAGATCCTCCGTCCTCAGGATGGGCAGGTGTCACCAGAGCGACTTTCGTACACCATTGAAATATACGTCCTATCGGGTACCATTGATTCCAACCTTCAGGTCAATCTGCGCAAACTGGATGAGGAGATTACCCGAATTACCAAACAGAAGCAACTTTCCGACCGCCAGGTTTCCCGTCTGGAAAAGGCATTACTGGATACCGTATTGTTTTATCAGGGGCAAAAGCAAGTGTGGGACCGCAGGCTGGAACAAGTTGAGGATCAGTTGGAGGCTTCCACTGAAACCAATCGGAGATTAAGGGATTCATTGCGGATTTTTTCCGGTCAAATCGGAATTCTGCAGGACACAGTCAGTGCATTAATGGCCCGGCTGAGTGCCGCCCTGGAAGCAAAATACTTGCGACAAAAAGAAATTTATGAGACGCTAACCCAGGAAATTCTGGATTACGAATCCCGGTTGAAGGATCTTCAAAACTGGCTGCCCAAGGTTCAGGACTGTTACCGTAACAATCAGGCGTTGTATGCATTTAATGACGTATGTGTCGCCTATAGTAAGGCCAGGGATGCATTGTACAATGATCAACAGACGAGCTTGCTGGGACTGCAGCACTACTGGGACAACCCCGATGCCGTAACCGCTCTGGAATCCTACTTCCAACAGGTCTTCTCAGGCATTCACGACCCCATTGTCATGGAGCAGGTCAATAAAGTGGTCATCCGGAATTTTCAGGAATACAGCAACAAAGGAATTCGGAAAGCTTCTGAAACCCGCAAGGCCGGGGATCAGGCACACGATGAACTGGGCGTTCAAATACCTAAATTGGAAGCGGTGCAAAGCCACCTTTTCGACATCCTAAAACAAGAAATTTAACCAAATGAATAACCGATTTCTATTTCGCATAATCGCCGGTACATTAGGTGCCGGGTTGATCTTATTCCTCGCTAGCTGTAATCCCCAATGCGATTCCCCGTTCACCGTACTGGTAAAGAGTCCGGTCAATGCGGTAGGCAGCGAAATACTTTTACAGGCCAGTAATCCGGTCTTTACGGATCAATTAAGGTCCCGGGCGGTCTATGTGAACAACCAGCCTTTATCGGCCGATCGTGTTCAATTTGTAGAAGGATTGGGACTGATTGTGCGTATGCCGGATAATATGGTGGGAAATGCGAATCTGCAGATTGAGGATTACGATTGTGGACCACTTGGCGTACAGGTGACCATGGAAGATCCCAGCTTTTTTGTCAACAATCCCAATTTCATCCTTCCTTCGCCACCGGATATCGTCATCCCGGTAGCCCCTCCGGTCTTCCCGCCGGATATCACCAATGCCTGGATCAGTCCGCAAAATCCGGATTATTGCTTGTGGTTTGGTGATTACAAAGAATATCCTTTGATCAAAGGAGGCAAATTGATTTTGACCGATACGACCCGGATTGTTGCCTCCGGAAGTTTTGAATTAAGCACGTGCGGGAATACCGATGCCTATTATTTCAATAATCCGTTTTTCGGCATTGTGGACACAGTCAATAATTACATCGAATTAACCATCGACCGGTCCGCCAAAAAGGACCTCACCACCCTGAAAGTGGAGCATTTTACGGGGCAGTTTATCGATATTGACGAGACGGCCTACGCCATGGAACCAACTCCTGAGACCGCTTGCAGTTCCAATCCGAAACTGGAAAGGAAACTGAACATGATGTGGTTGCTTTCACGGGAGACGGGAAGGTTGACAGTGATCTTCAAACTGGCTTTGTAGTTATTTAATTGGGGCAGGGAATATAACGATCGGTTGCTTCGATTCGGCAATCATCAAGCAGATAAGGGTTGAGTCCACATCAAGAAATTAACGAACATTATCTCCGGGTCTTTGGGGAAATGGTTACCCATCACCTGGCTCATATCCGGGCTATGCATCCGGATGGCTAACCCGAAACGGATTGCTCGGGCAAGCGCGCTCCGGCAACGATCAGCCACAACAACCACAGCACTTCGCCCATGGTCAGGTATTCACAAACCTGAAGCACGGCGGAAGCCTCGGGAGCCAACAATTTAAGCAGGAAGCCCAGCGTATATCCGGCGCCACCCAGAATCGCCAACCATCCGACTGCCCGGGGGAAATAACCGGAATGGCTGATCAGATACCCCAATGGAAACAACCAGAGTCCCCAAAACAACATTACAATCTGCAGGCCGTATTTGTGTAGATTGACCAATAACCGGAGTTGATCCGGCTGGTCCGTGTACAGGGGCATGGTCAGGGTAAATAATTCATTCAGCATGGCCATGGGTACGCTGACCAGGGCAAGCATCAGCATCAACTGGGCTGCGGGCAGATTCGTCTCACGGAATAACCGGAAGAGGTACCAGGCAGTTACAATAAAGATCAACTGGGTGGTCAGGCTGCCTAATATGCCCAGGTGAAATAAACCGGAAAGATTCTGAATATTATTTCCGGTGGTACCCAGGTCATCCTTTAAGAAGATTCTGGATGGTACATAGATCAGACTGAACATACCGACAACCGCCCAGACGGGGTAAAGAATCCTTAAAGTAGTGACCAATGGGCGCAATGTGTGATTTGACATGAAGCTACCGGTTTTTATTTTGAATTCTTTCTGAAAGTAATCAAACCGATTTAATCAGTCAATTGGAGTTGTCTGA
>JAGQXC010000599.1 GCA_020436785.1 Saprospiraceae bacterium
ACAAAACCCACCCGGGCCGTGTAATCGGACCCAACCCATTCGTGTTCCCAGGTGGCATTCAGGTGCCGTCCAATGAAATTCAGACGGCCTCCATGGGCATAAGGCTGCAGTTGCTCCCCCGGAACGAAAGATCGCTGCAGAAACACCTTACCATTCCACTCGTTGTTGGCGCTGGCCAGGTTGTATTCGGCGCCCACCACTCGATTGTAATCCGCTTCGGCATCCCGGTCCTTGCCAAAGTCCTGTTTGTTGACAAAAATGAGTCCGACGTTGGAGCGGGAAAATACCTTATGCTGGACGACCGCCGTGGTGTAATTGGAACTGGGGATGCCACTGGCCCCGACCGCCGCGGTTTGCAGATTAAGCAACCCGACCCGCAACGGATTGCTGATCTTCCCACTCAGCCGGGCGCCATACCAGATGGGGTTTTGCACCGGAAATCCGGTGAGCGTATCGATGGCGACCCCGATGCGCCGGGAGAAAAAGGGATTGATCCGGGCATTGCCAAAGGCGCCGAAGAGGTCCGAATTCTCCGTAAAAAACTGGCGCTGTTCGGGAAGGGACAATTCAAACCGCGTCAGGTTGGTCAACTGCTGGTCGACCTCGACCTGGGAGAAGTCCGGATTCACGGTCAGGTCCAGATTCAAACCCGGGGTAACCGCCACTTTGGCATCCATACCAATACTGCCTTCCGTGGACAATGCGGCGCCGGGCTGGTCCTTGCTGACCCCGCCACGGACATAGGGAATCAGTGAAATGTTGGCTCCGGATTTTGGCAGGGGATCTTCCCAGATGATCTTGCCCATATGGGCCAGGCTGAAGATCCACTGGTTCCGTGGTATGCGGTTCCAGGTGGACTGCTCGTTATACTGCGCATCAAAGCGGTAGCTGTTAAAATTCCATTCATTGATCCCTTCGTTGTAACGCAAGGTGCGGAAGGGAATGGAAAACTCACAGAGGTAATAGCCTTCATAGATCTTTGCATCGCCTTCCCACACGTTGTCCCAGGCGGTTGCAAAGTTTTCCAGTTCCAGCCCTCCGCTGGAGATAAGGGCTTCGCGCTGGACACCCAATGGGTTAAGCCCGAATAAAAAAGCATTGGTCTCGTCGTTGAATGTGTCAAATAACAGGCTCACATTATCATTTCCCCCGGCCCGGAAATCCCGCCGCAGTCCCGGGATGATGTAGTCATCACCGACGGCAAAACATTTGGCAGCCACATAAATGTTCTTGGCATCACGGAGCATAAAGATCTGGGTTTGGTACTTTGCCCGTGAGGTGTCGTCGGGAAACCACAACCAGAAATCGGTGATGGTATCGGCACGTTGCCAGGCGGGTTCATCCATGACCCCGTCGATGTGAATGGGCTCTTTGGTGGTGCGTACCAGGATCGACTTGGGTTCCTGTCCCCGGAGAGTAAGGGAAAAAAACAATGGTACCACCAGGCCGATTACCGTGCCTTGTTGCGTCTTCATAACATCCAACCTTTCCGGGTATAAACTTAGTAATTCGATGGGTATACCGGCGATTAATTGTGCGGTTGATCTTTAGCACCCTGGAGAAATCAATGGTCTCCGATGGTCCTGACATTTGTCTCCGTTGGTTCGTCTGAAGAAGTACGGGTGACATCCCGTCTCAGGAGAACTTTAGAATCATTCATTATTGGCGTATTTTTGACGTAGCCCCTTTGCAAATGACGTGATTCAAACGTTACTAGTTAGGGAATGAATTAACCGTGTATCTATTAGGATTTGATATAGGCAGTTCAACGGTCAAAGCAGCGCTGGTAGAAACGCGCACGCACCAGGTTGCCGGAGTCGTCACTTTTCCGGACCATGAAATGGACATGATCTCGCGGCAACCCGGCTGGGCGGAGCAGCAACCAGCCATCTGGTGGGAAAATTTATGTTATGCGTCGCAGCAACTGCTGAAAAAATGCCAGATCCATCCCAACCGCATCAAGGCGATCGGCATCGGCTACCAGATGCATGGTCTGGTATTGGTGGACAACGAGAAACACGTGTTGCGGCCCTCCATCATCTGGTGTGACAGCCGGGCAGTTGGCCTGGGCGAAGAAGCATTCCAGGGCATTGGGCCGGGCTATTGCCTCGAACATTACCTCAACTCGCCGGCCAACTTCACCGCTTCCAAATTGAAATGGGTGAAGGACAATGAGCCGGAGATCTTCGGTCAGGGGACCACCTTTATGCTTCCCGGCGATTACATTGCCATGCGCATGACCAATGAGGTGGCTACGACCATCCCGGGTCTCTCCGAAGCCATCCTCTGGGATTTCAAAAAACACCGCATCGCCACCGAGGTGCTGGATTACTACGGCATCTCCAAAGAGATGATCCCGGACGTCATCCCCACCTTTGGCATCCAGGGCAAACTGACCCGCCAGGCCGCCAATGCCATGGGCCTGATCCCTGGCATTCCGGTGACTTACCGGGCCGGCGATCAACCAAACAATGCCCTTTCACTAAAAGTATTGCAACCCGGAGAAATTGCGGCGACCAGTGGCACCTCGGGAGTGGTCTATGGGGTCGTCGATAAATTACTCTACGACGACCGCTCGCGCATCAACGCCTTTGCCCATGTCAATCACCAGCGGGATAAAAACCGGATCGGCATCCTCCTCTGCCTGAACGGCGCCGGCATCCAGTACTCCTGGATTAAACATCAGGTCTCCCGTCCTGGCAACAGTTACTGGGACATGGAACGGATGATGTCCAGCGTACCGGTAGGTTCCGACGGTCTCTGCATCCTGCCTTTTGGCAACGGCGCCGAACGGATGCTGAACAATCGCAACCTGGATAGTCACCTATTCAACATTCAGTTTAACCGGCATACGCGGGCTCATCTGTATCGTGCCGCCGTGGAAGGGGTGGCCTTTTCGTTCGTTTACGGCATGAATATCCTGAAGAAGATGGGTTTGAACATCGACGTCATCCGGGTGAGCAACGACAATATGTTTCAATCTCCGGTATTTTCTTCGACCATTGCGACGCTGATGAACAGTCAGATCGAAGTTTTCGATACGACCGGAGCGTCCGGAGCGGCAAGGGCGGCAGGTGTTGCCATCGGCATCTATCATTCGCTGGAAGAGGCCATTGGCGTTCAGAAACTGGAAACGGTTTACGAGCCCAGCATGAATTTCGGGCAGGCGCACCAGGCCTATACCTACTGGCAGTCCTTCCTCGAACACATGCTGGACCGCAACATTTCGCGAACGGAAGCTTCCAATTTCCAACGTCAACAACAATGGCTGGTCCAACTGCAACAAAAAGAAGCCGAGTTGTCCAAATCATTGCTACAACTGGAAAATCAACGCAAAAAGTGGGAAATGACTGTCACCAGGCTGAATCAACTGGTCGAAAAGCATCCGGAGATCAGCGGACTGCGCAAACTGAGCCGTGAGCTGGAAGAAGAGGTGATCGATGAGACCAGCTGGGAGGAGTTTGAGTCCCACCTGCACTTGCTGCAAGATCCTTTCATTCAAAAGCTCCGCAACAATTATCCGGGGCTTACCCAGCAAGACCTGAAATTATGTGCCCTCCTCCGGCAGAAGATGAACACCAAAGACATTGCCCGCATCCTGGCACTTTCACCCCGCGGCGTCGAGACTAAAAGATACCGGTTGCGCAAGAAATTGCTGCTTAACAACAACAATCGGCTGCAGGAATTCATTGATCAATTGTAGAGGAGGGTTTAAATTTCGCTCAGCCTGAACCTCATTAACCTTTATCCTTAAATAGAGATCCCTCCGCTACGGTCGGGATGACATCTAGCAGGCATTTGTTTCGAATCCACAGATTATTTTGTTTGGAAGACATCGGGAGCCAACCTAAATCACCTGAAAGCAGCGATTAATCTCAAATCACCAAACCCAAAGTACTGGGATTCAGGGCAACAAATTCTAAATTTACGCCTCAATAAAAAACAGACCTATCAGCATGGAAGTCAATACATCGATCGATCAACGGACCGCAGACAACATCCGCACCCTCGCTGTGGCCATGGTGGAAAAAGCCAACTCGGGACACCCTGGCGGCCCCATGGGCGGCGCGGATTTCATTCATATTCTCTACTCGGAATTCCTGCGTTTCGACCCTGATGACCTAACCTGGCCGATGCGTGACCGGTTCTTTTTGGATGCCGGCCACATGTCCGCCATGCTCTATGCCCAACTGTGTCTGACCGGTTCGTTTTCGCTGGAAGACCTGGAGAATTTCCGGCAGTGGGGTAGTCCTACACCCGGGCATCCGGAAATTGATGTAGCCCGTGGCATCGAAAACACCAGTGGCCCCCTCGGCCAGGGACATGCCTATGGCATCGGCTCGGCCATTGCCGAACGTTTTTTAGTGGAGCGTTTTGGCGATTGGATGAGCCACCGCACCTACATCTACATATCGGATGGAGGCATCCAGGAAGAGATCTCCCAGGGCGTTGGGCGCATCGCCGGATTCCTGGGATTGGGTCAGATTGTCATGTTTTACGATGCCAACGACATCCAGTTATCCACTGAAGTCCGGGAAGTGACTCATGAAGATACGGCTGCCAAATATGCCGCCTGGGGCTGGCATGTACAGGCGATACCGGGCAACGATCCGGATGCCATCCGGGCTGCCCTGCGCGCTGCCACCGCTGAAATTGAACGTCCTAGCCTGATCATCGGCCACACCATCATGGGTAAAGGAGCGGTGACCGAAAACGGTCAAACGTATGAAGGCCATGTAGACATGCATGGAAAACCATTGGGAAGCACCGGCGCGGACTTTAAAAAAACCATGCAGCATCTGGGTGCCGACCCCGAACATCCTTTCGTCGTTTTTGATGACGTCAAATCCCACTACGATCAAGTATTAGATCAAAAAAGAAAAGAAGCCAAGTCCGACCGTGAGAAGCATGAGCAGTGGGCCAGGACCAATCCGGAGCTTGCCGCCAAACTGGACTTTTTTCTCAGTGGGCAGTTGCCGGAAATCGACTTTGGCGCCATCCCACAGAAATCGGATGTTGCCACCCGGGATGCCTCGGCGGCCGTGTTGTCCTACCTGGCTGACCGCGTTGAGAATATGGTGGTCGCTTCGGCGGACCTGAGCAACAGCGACAAGACCGATTCTTTTCTGAAAAAACGGAAGGCCTTCGAGAAAGGAGATTTCTCGGGAGGATTCCTGCAGGCCGGCGTATCTGAATTATCGATGGCAGCCCTGATGACCGGTATGGCCCTGCATGGAGGAGTCATTCCCGCCTGTGGAACGTTCTTTGCATTCAGTGACTATATGAAACCAATCTTACGGGTAGCCGCACTCATGCAGACCCCGGTGGTGTTCATCTGGACCCATGATGCCTTCCGGGTCGGCGAAGACGGCCCAACCCACCAACCCATCGAACAAGAAGCACAACTGAGGTTGCTGGAAAAATTGAAAAATCATGCCCATCACCGCAGTTTTCTGGTACTCCGTCCTGCCGATGCGGCGGAGACGACCGTGGCCTGGAAGATGGCCCTGGAAAACCGGAACACACCTACCGGACTGATCTTGTCCCGCCAGGGCATCAAAGACGTTCCCGCAGCCAGCGGCAACCGCTATCAGGAAGCACTGGCATCGGAAAAAGGCGGTTACATCGTTCAGGACTGCGAAGGCGATCCGCAAATCATCCTGCTGGCCAATGGCTCCGAAGTGTCTACCCTGGTCGAAGGCGCCCATTTACTGGAAAAGGACGGCATCAAATCCCGGATCGTATCCATTCCTTCGGAAGGCCGGTTCCGCGATCAGGATAAGGGTTATCAGGATTCCAT
>JAGQXC010000600.1 GCA_020436785.1 Saprospiraceae bacterium
ATAGCCACCGGGATCATCGCATTTGCTCGATGCTGACCTACGATGCCTGGTTGCGGATGGAGGCCAGGCCGGCATTGTATTATTATGAAGTGATGACCGGGATCCAGTCGCACAACTTTCAACCGACCGATTACGTCGACATCACCAGGGTGGTGAACCGGAAACACCAGGCCTGTTTCCTGCATAAAAGTCAAAAAATCGAATCGTATTATCCCAATGATCATGGCCGCATGGAGGTATTCCGGGGGATGGAAGCCGGAGTTGATTTTGCTGAGGCCTATGTCCGGCATAGCCAAAGTCAAATCGTAGCGTTGCCGGCAAAATTTGATTAACGAATCCAATGATGCCCTTAATTCGGAATTTTTTACCATTGATTACGAAGAGTGCCATTGCTCTTATTTTGCTCACCTTCCTGACTTCAGCCTGGTCGCAAACCAGCAAGACCTTGCAGGATCAATACCAGTTACATATCGTACGAACCGGGGAAGCGATCCGGATCGATGGACGGCTGGACGAACAACCTTGGCAGCAGGCGGAATCCGCTGAAAATTTTTGGATGAGCTTCCCGGTGGACGATGAGCGGGCACCGGCGGATATCCAGACAGAAGTCTATTTTACCTACGATGATCAATACCTTTATGTAGGTGCCATTTGCTATGGTCCGGATGATTATGTCATCAAAAGTCTGAAAAGGGACAATCTGGGATTCTGGGAGGGAGATGCCTTCTCCATATTATTGGATCCGGTCAATGAAAGGACCAATGCGTTCAGTTTTGCCATCAATCCGGCCAATGTCCAGTCGGATGCCCTGGTCAATGGTACCACCATGCGTAGGGGCACCGGTAATTTTAGTGGAATTAACGACGCTTGGGACAACAAGTGGTTTTCTGCCGTGCAAACGGATACCGATCGCTGGACCGTGGAAATGGCGATACCATTCCGGATCCTGCGTTACAAAAGCAACCAAACAGTCTGGGGTCTTAATTTTGCCCGCGGGGAACCCCGCTCCAACAGCTGGCATACCTGGTCACCGGTTCCGGTGCAATTTATTTCCATGGATCTGGGCTACACCGGCACGCTGATCTGGGACCAGCCACCACCGGCCGTGAAAACCAATATTTCTGTCATCCCCTACCTCTCGGCCTCCAGTCAAAACAATCCCGAATTGGGCGAGCCCACTTCAACCGGTTTTAGTGCCGGAGTCGACGCCAAAGTCGCCGTAACCTCCAGTTTGAATCTTGACCTGACAGTCAATCCCGACTTTTCCCAGGTGGAAGTGGATCAGCAAGTGACCAACCTAACTACCTTTGATGTACTTTTCCCGGAACGGAGGCTCTTCTTCCTGGAAAACAGCGACCTCTTCTCGGATTTTGGCATCCCTCCGATGCGGCCTTTTTTTTCCCGCCGTATTGGCCTGGACGAGGAAGGGAATACCATACCCATTCAATATGGATTACGGCTAAGTGGGAACATCAATAAGGATCTGCGCATTGGATTGATGAATATGCAGACCAAGGGGTTCAATGATCAACCCGGCAACAATTACACCTCGCTGGCTCTGCACCGTCAAATGTTCAAACGTTCGGTGATCCGCGGCTACTTCCATAACCGTCAGGGCACTTCCGAGCAGTCACTCCGGTTTGACGACTACAACCGCACGGCTGGCCTCGAATTTAACTTTGTTACCCAGGACGGCAGCACCCGGGCTTTTGGTGGTTATGGCAAGTCCTTCTCTGACCATGTTTCCGATCGGAACAATTCATTTTACAACATCGGCGGTGGTTATGATAACCGGACCATCAGTGTGTACTCCAACCTGGCTGGGGTGGGTGATAACTATTATGCGGATTTGGGTTTCATCCCGACGCAAGAACACTATGATGCCATTAAGGATACTACCTATCATTTGGGATTTAACCACCTTTTCACCCGCGCTAGTTATACTTACTATCCGGAGAAGGATGGCAAAATCATTTCCCACACCTGGTATTTCAATCATATGCGGGATTGGACCAGCCGGGCATCCGAATTGATCCAGAACAGCTTCCGGATAAACTATAATATTAACTGGCGCAATACCAGTATGTTTCTGGTGGAAATGACCCAACAACTCAACCAGTTGCTGTATCCATTTAATTTTGCAGACGAGCCGCTGCCTTCCGGGAAATACCATTACCTGACTTTGGGAGCGACCTACGTGACGGACCAGCGCAAATTATTTTCCGCTTTGCTCGGCGTTTCGACCGGAGGATTTTATAATGGCAAGCGGAATCAATACCAACTGACCCTCTCCTATCGAAAACAACCCTGGGGCAAGTTCGATTTGAATTTTGAACAGAATAACCTGCGATTTCCGGAAGACTATGGCGAAGTCAATCTATTGCTGATCGGCCCCCGTGTGGAGATTAATTTTTCCAATAATCTGTCCTGGACAACCTTTTTGCAATACAATACCCAGGACGATAATTTCAACATCAATAGCCGGTTTCAATGGCGCTACCAGCCCATGTCTGACATCTACCTGGTCTATACAGATAATTACGCAGTGGAATATTGGGGCCCGAAAAACCGGGCGGTGGTGCTGAAGGTCAATTATTGGCTGAATTTATAAGAAGAGGTGACAAAGGTGGCAAACGAGACAGACAAAGTACCGACAGCGCGATAGTGATCGTCGACAGGTGGCAGACGAAGTGCCTGCCCGTCCGTGCTGACGGGCCGACAGCGCAACATCGATCGCAGGAAAGGTGACAAAGTTGAAAGAAGTGACAGAGGAAGTGCAGACCGCGTGACACCGATCGCTGGTAAGTGGCAGAGGTACCTTGATGATACCAACATCTGATTACTTAATACAGAGTAATCCTTACCTTTGCGCCCGCTAATCAACTCAGGACATGGGATTTCAGGAAGAAATCAAACGAAGACGGACCTTTGCCATCATCTCCCACCCCGACGCCGGAAAGACGACCTTAACCGAGAAGTTGCTCCTATTTGGTGGGGCCATCCAGGTCGCCGGCGCCGTTAAGTCCAATAAGATCAAACGGCATGCGACGTCCGACTTCATGGAGATCGAAAAGCAACGGGGTATCTCGGTAGCCACGTCGGTCATGGCCTTTGAGTACGAAGACCTGCAGATCAATATCCTCGACACACCGGGGCACCAGGATTTTGCCGAAGATACTTACCGCACGTTAACCGCGGTAGACAGCGTCATCGTGGTCATTGACGTGGCCAAGGGAGTGGAAACTCAAACGGAAAAACTGGTGGAAGTATGCCGGATGCGCAATACTCCGGTGATCGTCTTTATCAACAAACTGGACCGGGAAGGACTCGACGCCGTGGATCTGCTCGACGAGATCGAGGGAAAGCTCGGACTAACCGTGACGCCGCTTTCCTGGCCCATTGGCATGGGACAACGTTTCAAAGGAGTCTACAACCTGTACAAGAAAAAATTATGCCTCTTCAGTCCGCACAGCAAACAAGAGGTAGATGAAACCATTACAATTACCGATCTGAATGATCACCGGCTGGACAAAGAGGTTGGACAACGACCGGCCGACGAGCTGCGTGAAGAACTGGAAACCGTAACGGCCGTTTACCCGAAATTTAATGAGACGGTCTACCGGAAAGGGGAACTGTCTCCTGTCTTTTTCGGATCGGCGGTTAACAATTTCGGGGTTAAAGAACTGCTGGACTGTTTTATCCGGGTGGCGCCGCATCCCCAACCGCGACATGCAGAAGAGCGGGAAGTGGATCCTTTTGAAAAAAAATTCTCCGGATTTGTCTTTAAGATCCATGCCAACATCGACCCCAGGCACCGCGACCGCATTGCATTTGTGCGCATTTGTTCCGGCACCTTTGAACGCAATACCAACTACCTGAATGTGCGGACCGGTAAAACCATGAAATTCTCCAACCCAACCTCATTCATGGCCGCCCGCAAGGAAGTGATCGACGAAGCCTATCCGGGAGACATCGTCGGTCTTTACGATTCCGGTAATTTCAAAATCGGAGATTCCCTCACCGAAGGCGAAATCCTGCATTACAAAGGCATTCCCAGTTTCTCTCCGGAGCAATTTCGCTACGTGAACAATGCCAATCCTCTCAAGTCCAAACAATTGGCCAAAGGCATCGAGCAATTGATGGACGAGGGTGTGGCCCAGTTATTTACCCGTGAAGACAACGGCCGGCAGATCATCGGAACAGTCGGTTCCCTGCAGTTTGACGTCATCCAATACCGTCTTGAGCACGAATACGGAGCCAGTTGTCATTACGAACCCGTCTCCCTCCACAAAGCCTGCTGGATCACCAGCACCAAACCGCAAGCCATTAAAGAATTGATCCAGAAAAGAAAAAAAGATGTGGCTCAGGATAAGGACGGCCGGCTGGTCTTTTTAGCCGAATCGGCATGGATGTTGAAGATGGCACAGGAGAATTTTCCGGATGTGGAGTTCCATTTTACCAGTGAGATACCATAGAAATTTTGAAGGTTGAAGGTTGAGTGTTGAAGGTTGAGTGTTGTGTGCTGCGGGTTGTTTAGAGATTTTTTAAAATTGAATACTGAAGAATTAATTTTGCATTCATTCAACATGCAACCTTCAACCCACAACATTCCCGGAAAAGGTCTACCTTTGCAGGCCGATTATAGACCCTAGATGAACAACTTATGAGTGACCTATTTAAGAATGTCGTATCCCACAGCAAAGAATACGGTTTCATCTACCCCTCCAGTGAGATATACGATGGTTTGAGTGCTGTCTATGATTACGGTGTCTATGGAAGCGAATTGAAGCAAGCCATCAAGGATTACTGGTGGAAAGCGATGGTATACGCCCATGAGAACATTGTCGGCATAGACTCAGCCATTTTTATGCACCCTCGCATCTGGAAAGCTTCCGGACACGTCGATGCCTTCAATGATCCGCTGATCGACAACAAAGACAGTAAAAAACGTTATCGCGCGGATGTTTTGCTGGAAGATTACCAGGCCAAGATCCAGAACAAGCTGGATAAAGAAATCGAAAAAGCACGCAAGCGATTTGGTGACGGATTTGATGAACCGATGTACCGTGCGACCAACGAACGGGTCGCCGGCTATCAACAACAGATCGATGAAGTCAACGACAAAATGAATGAGGCGCTGCGGAAAAATGATCTCACCGCCCTCAAGGCGCTCATCGACGCCTGCGAAATTGCCGACCCGGAATCCGGTTCGCGAAACTGGACCGATGTGCGGCAGTTTAACCTGATGTTCAATACTCAGCTGGGTAATATCGCCGGCGAGGAGAGTAAACTTTACCTGAGGCCGGAAACCGCCCAGGGTATCTTTGTTAATTTCCTTAATGTACAGAAAACCAGCCGTCAGAAGATTCCGTTTGGAATTGCCCAGATCGGCAAGGCCTTTCGCAATGAAATTGTAGCCCGACAGTTCATTTTCCGGATGCGTGAATTCGAGCAAATGGAAATGCAATATTTCATCCAACCGGGCAGCGAACTCGAATGGTATGCCTACTGGAAGGAAAAAAGAATGAACTGGCACCTGGCTCTGGGGACCTCCCCGGACAAACTGCGATTCCACGATCATGAGAACCTGGCCCATTATGCCAATGCCGCGGTGGATATCCAGTTTGATTTTCCCTTTGGATTTAAAGAACTGGAGGGAATCCATTCCCGGACCGACTTTGACCTGGGTAGCCATCAGGAACATTCAGGGAAAAAGATCACCTACTTTGACACCGAACTGAATGAGTCGTATGTACCTTATGTGGTCGAAACGTCCATCGGCTGCGACCGGATGTTTCTGGCCATGATGAGCAACGCGTATACCGAAGAGACGGTGCCCGATGCAGAAGGTAAGGACTCTTCGCGTACGGTGCTAAAACTGCCACCGGCACTGGCCCCGGTAAAATGCGCCATTTTACCCCTGATCCGGACAGAAGGTGCCTTGACGGAAAGCGCTCGCAGGTTATTTGATGACTTGAAATACGCAATGAATTGTCAGTACGATGAGAAGGACACCATTGGTCGGCGTTACCGTCGCCAGGACGCAGTGGGTACTCCCTATTGCGTGACCATCGACCACCAGACCCTGGAAGATCAGACCGTTACCATCCGGGAACGTGACTCCATGCTCCAAGAACGGGTAGGAATGGACAAGGTACACGAGATGATCAAGGCAAAAGTCAGCATGGAGCCGCTGCTCCGTGGATTGTAATCGAAGAACCAACCTGTGGGTGGCATTTACCACCAGAATTATTTATATCCTGAAGGGTATAGCTTCAAGTCATCCTCCTCTGTGATGTAAATCGCAGGGTGATTGAGTGACCGGCATGGAAAATGACGTCTAATGTGTCAACATGTCGTGCGGCTAACCGTTAATCTAAGATCGAATGAAAAAGGAAAACGATATGACATCATCCACTCCGCTTCCGGGCGATACCCGGCTGCCATCTTCCGAAGAAACCTTACGCGGTCTGATGGAATTGGGCACGGCCGGTGATTACCCCTATGCCGTAGAAGACTTTTTCCGTTTGCCGGAAAAGACGGGTTTTGATATTTCACCCGATGGAAAATACATTGCTTATGTAGGGCCCTACCAACGCCGGCAAAATCTTTTTGTCATCCCAACCGCAAATCTTCAGCAGGAACCGGTACAGATCACCTTTGAGACCGACCGAGACATATCCGGTTTTCTCTGGGCAAACGGGCACCGGTTGATTTACCTGAAAGATTCAGCGGGAGACGAGAATTACCAATTGTTTGCGGTCAATGTGGATGGCCGTGAAGCAAAAGCGCTCACTCCTTTTCCCAATGTGCGGACCCAACTGGTTGATGATCTGGAAGATGATGATCGATCGGTACTGATTGCCCTGAATAAGAACAACCCTCAATTGTTTGATCCCTACCGGATCGATGTTTATACGGGTGAATTGCAGCAATTGGCGACCAACAACAATCCGGCGGAACCCATTGACAGCTGGATCACAGACCACGATGGCAAATTACGCATGGCCATGAAGGTTAAGGATGGCATCAATGCCTGCCTGATGTACCGGGATCATGAAGGGGAGCCTTTCCGGGAAATCATAACCACCGATTTCCGGGAGTCCATCATGCCGCTGGCCTTTGATTTTGATCAGCCCCACATCGTGTATGTTTCATCCAATCATGGCCGGGACAAATCAGTGGTCATTGCGATGGATATGCATACCAGAAAAGAGGTTGGCGATCCGATCTATAGTCATCGTGAAGTCGATGTTTCTTCACTTGCTTTTTCAAAAAAACGCAGGAAGTTAACCGCAGTAACCTACATTACCGATAAAAAGCATTACCACTTCCTGGATGAAGAGCGAAGGAACCTGCAACAAAAACTGGAAAAACGACTTCCGGGAAAAGAAATTAGTCTCACCTCGACCAATCGGAATGAAGACATCTACCTGGTTCGCGCCTATTCGGATCGTTCGTTGGGCGCCTATCATCTGTACGTGGCTCAAGAGGACCGGCTTGAAAAAATTTGCGCTATCAGTCCCTGGATCCGTGAGGAGGACATGGTCTCCATGGAACCCGTGGAATACCGGAGCCGGGATGGACTGACCATTCATGGCTACCTGACCCTGCCCAAATCCGGCAATAAAAATCTTCCGGTCGTAATCAATCCGCATGGCGGTCCCTGGGTCAGGGATGTCTGGGGCTATAACCCGGAAGTGCAATTGCTGGCCAACCGGGGAATGGCGGTGCTGCAGATCAATTACCGGGGAAGCACCGGATACGGAAAAAAATTCTGGACAGCTGGATTTAAGGAGTGGGGTCATAAGATGCAGGATGATCTGACGGATGGCGTAAAATGGCTCATCGAACAGGGCATCGCCGATCCGGATCGGGTGGCGATTTATGGCGGAAGTTATGGCGGATATGCTACCCTTGCCGGGGTAACCTTCACGCCGGAATTGTATGCCTGTGCCATCGATTATGTAGGCGTTGCCAATCTATTCACTTTCATGAAGACGATCCCACCCTACTGGATGCCTTATCTCCAGATGATGTATGAAATGGTGGGTGATCCCGAGAAAGACCAGGATCGCATGCATGCCGGCAGTCCAGTCTACCACGTGGACCAGATCCAGGCGCCGTTGCTGGTCATCCAGGGCGCCAATGATCCTCGGGTGAACATTGATGAAAGTGATCAAATTGTAAAATCGCTGCGGTCCAGGAACATTGATGTGCCCTATATGGTTAAGTACGACGAAGGACATGGTTTTCGCAATGAGGAAAACCGTTTTGAAGTGTATAAAGTGATGTTGGGCTTTTTAAAAGAGCACTTATTAGAACATTAATCGATGCATAATACCCTTGAATTTCAAAATGTCGTCCACCGGATGGATGCTTTCGGGCAAGCGGGGACGCCTTTCTTTTTTGTTTGGGACTTTGAGGGTAGAAAACCCTTGTTGTTCCCGCTTTTTGCGATTGATCCTACGCAAATCCAATTCAGCTTTCCCGGTATGGGCAAACCTTTGCCCCAACTCACCCCGCTTGAATACCTGGAATGGGTGGTTGAACCCATGTCCAAAAGAGAATATCACCAGGCATTTCTGGC
>JAGQXC010000601.1 GCA_020436785.1 Saprospiraceae bacterium
CTTCCACGGGTATTGCCCCCTTCATGGAGCGTTTTTCCAATTCGACCCGCGAAGTGGCCCAGGGCGGCCGGCGTGGCGCCCTGATGCTTTCCATTGCGATCAAACACCCCGATGCCGAAGATTTTATCGATGCCAAACTGGAACGCGGTAAAGTCACCGGCGCCAACATTTCCGTGCGCATCGACGACGACTTCATGCGTGCCGTGAAGGCAAACAGCAAATACAACCAGCAATTCCCGATTACCGGCCCGGATCCGCGGGTCAAACAATCCATCGACGCCGCGCCCCTGTGGAACAAGATCATCCACAATGCCTGGAAATCGGCCGAACCGGGCGTCCTCTTCTGGGACACCATCCTCAATGAATCGGTGCCGGACTGTTATGCCGACCAGGGATTCCAGACCGTATCGACCAATCCGTGCGGCGAGATCCCCCTCTGTCCCTACGACAGTTGCCGGCTGCTGGCCATCAACCTGTACAGCTACGTCCACGAACCTTTTACCGATTTGGCCGTGTTCGACTTCAACCTGTTTGCCGAGCACGTCCAGCTGGCCCAACGCATGATGGACGACATCATCGACCTGGAACTTGAGAAGATCGACGCCATCATGGAGAAGATCGATGCGGATCCGGAGTCGACCGAGATCAAATCCACGGAACGCCACCTGTGGGAGAAGATCCGGGAGATGTGCATCAAAGGCCGCCGCACCGGCGTAGGCATTACCGCCGAAGGCGACATGCTCGCTGCATTGGGTCTGCAGTACGGCAGCGACGAAGCCATCGATTTTGCCGTCAAAGTACACCAAACCCTGGCCCTCAACGCCTACCGCTCTTCGGTCGATATGGCCAAAGAACGCGGAGGTTTCCCCATCTTTAACGCCGCCAAAGAGAAAAACAACCCGTTCATCAACCGCCTCAAGGATGCCGATCCGCAGTTGTATGCAGACATGGTGCAGTACGGACGCCGCAACATCGCCCTGCTGACGATCGCTCCGACGGGCACCACCAGCCTGATGACCCAGACCACCTCCGGCATCGAACCGGCCTTTATGATCAGCTACAAGCGCCGCCGCAAAGTGAATCCTTCCGATAAGGAGGCCAATGTGACCTTCATCGACGAGGTCGGCGACCACTGGGAAGAATTCCACGTCCTGCATCATAAATTCCGCACCTGGCTGGAGAGCCAGGGATACGATGTACATAAGGTGGCCCGCATGTCGACCGAAGAGCTGGACGAACTGATCAAACGGTCGCCCTATTACAAAGCAACGGCCAACGACGTGGACTGGGTGCAAAAGGTGAAGATGCAGGGTGCCATTCAGAAATGGGTGGACCACTCCATCAGCGTCACCGTCAACGTCCCCGAGAATACCACCGAAGACATGGTCAACAAGATCTACCTCACCGCCTGGGAAAGCGGCTGCAAAGGCTGCACCATCTACCGGGAAGGCTCGCGCTCCGGGGTCTTGGTGAGTGACAAGGAGAAAAAAGAAGAAAAGAAATCCCCGGCAGGATTCCCTTCCAAACGTCCGGACAAACTGGAAGCAGCCGTGGTACGCTTCAAAAACAACGACGAAGACTGGATTGCCGTGATCGGACTGGTGGACGACCGCCCCTACGAGATCTTTACCGGCCGGGCGCACGACACCTTCCGCCTGCCCAACTACGTGACCAGCGGCTGGGTCCTGCGCAAGAACGACGAAGAAGGCCACAAGCGCTACGACTTTCAGTTTCAGGACCGTGACGGTTACCGGGTGACCATTGAAGGCCTGAGCCGCTCCTTTGACAAGGAATACTGGAATTACGCCAAGCTCATCTCCGGCGTGTTGCGCCACGGCATGCCGCTCAGCCAGGTGGTCGACCTGGTCGACGGCCTCAACGTGGTGGACGATTACATCAACACCTGGAAGAACGGCGTGGTCCGGGCTTTGAAACAGTTCATTCCCGACGGAACCAAAGCGGCCGACTCGACGTGCCCGCAGTGCGACGATCCCGATGGCCTGATGTATAAAGAGGGCTGCCTGATGTGCAAGAGCTGCGGCTATTCGAAGTGTGGCTGATCAAGAGAATGTTGATCCGTTGATGAGTGCATGGTTTGATGGCACAACTCGTTGACTAATTACCTCATCAACTCATTAACACTAAAAAAAGGCTCCCGGGCGACAGCGAGGAGCCTTTTTTGATTTTACATATCTTGGAAAGATGGTACTTTCGAGTAATCGAAAGGAAATCGCCCCAATTCGTATACCAGCCTAGATGAGTAAAAACGATCTTAGTGGCAGGATACCACCCACCAGCAAGTCGACTAAACGGGCAAAATACACGTATATAAACAAGTTGTGCTTCATAACCAACCACTAACAAATGATAAAATTCTTTAGGAAAAATAGACAAACCCTTCTTTCCGAAGGAAAAACGGCAAAGTTCCTGAAATATGCCATTGGTGAAATCATACTGGTGGTGATTGGAATTCTGATCGCGTTGCAAATTAATAACTGGAATGAAAGCGTAAAATTAAAAAACGAAGAAATTAAATTTTTGAAAAATTTCAAACAAAGTCTCATTTCAGATATAGAATTTAATAAAGTCAGGTCCCATTATTACTCATTTACAAAAGAATCTATTTCCATTTTATTAAGTCAAATCGAACAAAATTTACCCTATCAGGATTCTTTAAAGTACCATTTTGGCAGAATAACTCAAACCTGGACACCTAAAATAAATATGGAAGTGTTTGAAGCCTTAAAATCAAATGACTTAAATCTAATCTCTAATGATGGTTTGAGAAATAAACTGATTAGTTATTATTCCTGGTCCAACAACATATTAAATGAAGATGTTGCAGGATATGTGAAAATAATTGAAGATGCCAGTTTAAATATTTTCAACACGCGATTTGATGCATTATGGAACGGAAATTATAAAAAATACAAAGCAACTGAAAACTGGGAAGATTTAGAACTGGAAATGATACCGAACGATTATGAAGAACTAA
>JAGQXC010000100.1 GCA_020436785.1 Saprospiraceae bacterium
GATTCTCCAATGTCGACGCGGCTCACGATTTTGATCAGGTCAGCAAAGATCCTTCACCTTATAGCTGCTTGTGATGCGACGAAGTCATTGGGCAATGATGGGACTTCTGTTCCTGACTGGTTGGCACGCCTGTCAGAAGCATGCAATTGCTGTCCAACCCCCACCATTCGGTGCTCCTTATGAGCGCCTATCCGAATATCATTTTTTCCGCGGTGCGCCGGCTGACCTGAATCCCAATGACGGCGTATTGCCTTACGAAGTCATTAATGCACTTTTCACCGATTATGCATTCAAATCCCGGTTTGTCTGGATGCCTGCCGGAGTTAGCGGCACCATGAAAACGGACGGAACCATCGAATTCCCTTCCGGAACCATCCTGATCAAAGTCTTCTACTATCCCGAAGACATGCGCCATGCGGAAGGTCCCCGCCGGATTATGGAAACACGTTTGCTCATCCATGAAGAAAACCACTGGTCGGCCTATGCCTACATCTGGAATGAACGTCAATCGGAAGCCATTTACAGCCCGGTCGGCGACCTGCTTCCGGCTAGCTGGGTGGATTCCTCAGGACTAAAGCAATCGATTCATTACCTGGTGCCCAATAAAAATCAATGCAAAAATTGCCATAATCAGGATGAGACCATCCAGCCAATCGGCCCCAAATACGCCAACCTCAACCGGACTTTGGCGTATGCCGACGGCAGCCGCGAAAACCAACTGACCAGGTGGATCCGGCAAGGTTACTTGAACTCCGATCTGGACACCGCTGCCATGGAGACCATGCCACTATGGAGTGATCCGTCTGCCGGCAGTCTGCAGGCACGTGCACTTGCCTACCTCGATGTCAATTGTGGCCATTGCCACCGTCCAAACGGCCCGGGAAATACGTCCGGATTATACCTTCAATTTTCCGAAGTCAATGCGACACACCTCGGCATTTGTAAAGTGCCCGTGGCGGCCGGGAAAGGCTCCGGAGGTCGTCGTTTTGACATCCACCCCGGGCACCCCGATGCTTCCATTTTAATGTACAGAGTTGAATCAACAGACCCCGGAGTGATGATGCCCGAACTGGGCAGAAGCATGGTTCACCGGGAAGGTGTGGCGCTGATCCGGAATTGGATCGCCTCATTGGACCAGGATTGTTATGACTAAACCGAATGCCTTATGAAAAGGTGCGAAACCATTTGGTACGCCATATTTTTGGGTTGCTTCCTCTGGTCTGCCCTCGGGCATTCCCAACCCCTGACACAACGGGTGACCGGTACCGTGAAGGATCAATTTACCAAACAGCCCCTTCCGGGGGTTTCGATTGTAGTCCTTCATTCGGACCCGTTATTGGGAACCATCACCGGTGACGACGGAAGTTTTGCCATCGATCAGGTTCCCGTGGGACGATGGCAACTTCAATGCAGCTTTGTCGGCTATCAGACTTATACCACCGAAGGCCTGGTCGTATCCTCCTCCAAGGTTGTTCAGGTGGAAATTGATATGAGCGAAGGCCTGGAGCTGGAAAGCGTGGAGGTGGTGGCCGCCGGATTCGGCAATGCTCCTGTCAATAACCTGGCCATGGTGAGCGCCCGGTCGTTCACTGTTGAGGAGACTGAACGGATTGCGGCCAGTGTCAATGATATGGGACGCATGGCCCTCTCCTATCCCGGTGTTCAGCAAGGTGGTGACGACACTGAAAATGACATCATCATCCGCGGTAATTCCAGTATGGGTATCCTGTGGAGACTGGAAGGCATAGACATTCCCAATCCCAATCATTTTGCCCGCCCGGGCACCTCGGGAGGTGGCATTACCATCTTCAGTGCGCAATTACTGAGCCGTAGCGATTTCTATACCGGTGGCATGCCGGCCGAATATGGCAATGCCCTTTCCGGCGCTTTCGATATTCATTTCAAACACGGCAACCTGGAAGACCGGGAGTACCGGGCCAAGGCCGGTCTATTAGGCCTGGATTTCGCCACGGAAGGCCCTATCCGTAAAAGCCGCTCATCCTATGTGGTCAATTACCGTTATTCAACCCTGGGACTACTAAATAAACTCGGATTTCACCTGGTGGGAGAGCGTGTAAGCAATGATTTCCAGGACTTGTCTTTCAACCTTTATGGCGAGAGCGCGGACAAGAAGAAACAATGGACCCTCTTCGGAATGGGAGGGCTGTCACTCGAACACTATACACCGGTGGAAAATCCCGAGGAGCGGGATCCCGGCATTGCCAATCACTGGGAAGACCGCATTCAGGGCAGTAACATGGCCACCCTTGGATCGACGTATACCCATTTATTGAATGAACACTCCTATCTGAAAGGCGTAGTGGCCATTATGGGAAGTAAGATCTTCCGGCAATACGACACATTGAGTTTGGCCGACATTCCTTACCGGTACAATACCGAAGATTACCTGGATCAACGAATTTCAACCGCCTGGTCCTATTCCAATCAATTTTCGGAACGGTGGAGCAGCAAATCCGGCCTGATCACTCATCTGATCTTTTACGATTTTTACAAAGAATCAAATCCACGATCGTCGATCACCGACGTCACTGAAAACCAACGGGTGGTTGACCTGAATGGCGGTGGAACAACAACAACCTGGCAAGCCTATACGCAAGCCAACTGGCAGGTCACGCCAAAATGGAGCATTCTCGGGGGACTTCATGTGCTTTATCTGGGATTAAATCAGACGGCAAGTGTTGACCCTCGGCTGTCGATGAGGTATGTTATTAATCCGGATCATACCCTCAGCCTGGCGATTGGCAAACACAGTCAAATGCTCCCTCTTGCTGCCTACTTCTACCAGGAGTTACGGGGAGCGAGACCCAATGCCAACCTTCCAATGATTCACTCCAATCACCTGATCATCAGCCATACCTACATTACCCGCAGCCACCTTAAATTCAACACAGAACTCTATTACCAGCAATTGCGCAAGGTACCCGTTAAGCCGGATGAAAATTCCGATTACTGGATGCTCAATGACCAGGCTAATTTTCCGGAGTTTGCGGTGGTCAGCAAAGGAAAAGGTAGCAATTACGGCATTGACCTGGCAGTGGAAAAATTCTTTACCAACCGAATTTATTTTTTGTTTAATGGTTCATTGTTCAATTCAAACTACCAGGCATTTGACGGGACCATCCACCCCACACGCTTTGCCAGCAAGTGGGTTTCAGCACTCACACTGGGCCGGGAATTCTCCTTTAAAAATGGAAATACACTCCAGGCCGGTGGCCGGTATTTATTTAATGGTGGCTTTAGATATACGCCCTACGATCCGCTACTTTCCGAATTACAAGGCACATATGTCGCCTTGCAGGGAGCCAGTTGGGAGGGTCAAGTCCCGGCTTACCAGCGCTTGGATGCCAGAATTTCTTACCGGTTTAACCGGCAAAAATACAGTGGCATTCTGTCCCTGGACATTCAAAATGTCCTGAGTAAGAAAAATATTAATTCGGTCGGTTATGATGCTGTCAGGAATTACCTCTATTACCGACAATATCCGGGAGGGGATTTTATCCCGGTATTAAGTTATCAGGTCGATTTCTAAAACGAATTAATCATGCAACTAAGAAACATTTTGGAATGGGCTCTACGCATTCTGATCGCCGGCATTTTATTGCAAACCTTATTTTTCAAATTCACCGGTGCTCCTGAAAGCATCTACATCTTTGAAAAAACGGGACTGGGGACCCCGGGCAGAATTGGCAGTGGAATCGTCGAATTGTGTGCTTCCATTCTTTTGCTGTTCCCTTCTTTCAAAGCTTACGGAGCCCTATTGGCCTTAGCCACCATGAGCGGTGCGCTATTTTTCCATCTTACCTCACTGGGAATCGACGTGATGGATGATGGCGGCCAACTTTTCTACCTGGCTTGCGTAGTCTGGGCCGGCAGTTTATACCTGGTCATCAAATACCGGAATGAATGGCTTCCTGCCCGTTTTCTGACAATGGATAAAGAAGCCTGACGATACCGGCATCTTTCACCCATGTAGAATCTCAAGGGCCAGCCAACTGACATCGGCTCCCGGCTAATCAAGATCATCGTTTGTTTTTAATCTGTGGCGGTTCCTTATTCCCGGTTTTGAGTATCTTACCAGAACAGGAAATGTAATCCAATAATGGTGGGAATTCCACCAAAAAAGATTTAACCATGAAACAAACGCGCCGCAAATTCCTCCGGCAGGCCACGTTAGCTGCCGGTTCGATCATGATTGTTCCCCGCCATGTACTGGGCAGGGGATTCATCGCACCAAGTGACAAGATCGTACTGGGTTTTATTGGCCTGGGCAAACAATCCGGAGGCCTGGCCAATCAATTTGGCAAAATTGACCTCGTCGAAATTGCTGGCGGCAGTGATGTCTGGACCACCAAAATGGACTGGTTCAAAGCACATGTGGGAAAAATTTACGCCGAACAAAAAGGCAACTCCTCCTATCAGGGTTTAAAGCTATACCCTGATTACCAGCAGCTTATCGCCAATCCGGACATCGATGCCGTCGTGATCGCCAGTCCGGATCATTGGCATGCGGTTATGGCCATTCATGCGATGCAAGCAGGCAAGGACGTCTACTGTGAAAAACCGATGACCCACACCGTCCAGGAAGGGATTGACATGGTCGAAGCCACCAGGAAAAATGGCCGCATCGTTCAGGTCGGATCCATGCAGCGCTCCTGGGACAATTTTTATAAAGCATGTTCTCTGGTACGCAATGGATACGTCGGTGACATCAGCAAGGTTTTGGTCAATGTGGGTGATCCTGCGATTCCTTACAACCTTGCGGCGGAACCAGTACCGGAAGCGGTCGACTGGGACCGTTGGTGCGGACCGACCAAAAAACTGGCCTACAATAACCGGCTCGCCCCGGCACGTAATGATGTGGATTTCTGGCCCGATTGGAGGCTGTATAAAGAAACCGGAGGCGGTATACTGGCTGACTGGGGAGCACATATGTTTGACATTGCCCAGTGGGGTTTAGGCATGGACCGCAGCGGACCGGTGTCGTTCACTCCTCCGGCAGATCCCACGGCGGTACGGGGAATGCGAATGGTTTACGACAATGGTGTGGAAATGGTTCACGAAGATTTTGGCCGGGGATGGGCTGTACGGTTTATCGGCAGTGAAGGATCACTGGACATCAGCCGGCAGTTTTTTGATTCCAAGCCCGAAAAACTGATCCAGGCTGAAATCAAACCGGGTGATGTTAAATTGTACCAATCAACCAACCATTATGAAGACTTTATAGCCGCCATTAAGAACCGGACAGCTCCCATTTGTGATGTGGAAACCGGCCACCGGTCTGCATCGGTTTGTAACCTGGCTAACATTGCTTATTGGCTCAACCGGCCACTAAAATGGGACCCGGTCGTTCAACAATTCCCCGGCGATAAGGAGGCCAATAACTTATTGGATTACAAACACCGGAGCAAGTATAAAATATAATAACTGAACTCCGGTCTGTTTTTTAATGGTCATCGGAACGGCCTTGAATGCAGCTTTTGTTGAACTTGTTCAATGAAGGAGGGCACAGCGCATTAGGTGGATCGGTCAGGATCTTCTAACTTTGCAGGATAGGGATGCGTTCAAGAACCAAATAAATACCGGACATGATTTTTTCGAGATGGGGATTCTTTCTACCCTTACTGATTTTTCTGTCAAGTTGCCAAAAAGATCAGCCGGTAGAAAATATAGTGGTGATCGGAGGTGGTTTAATGGGCAGCGCCACCGCCTGGCAGCTGGCCCGTCAAGGTGAAAAAGTGACCTTATTCGAACAACAGGACTCCGTATACACCTTTGGCTCCAGTTATGGTGACGCCCGTATATCCCGGGCACTGGGCCCGAAGAACGATCTTTTCACCTACCTGCAGCAGCGCTCCGTGAAAGAGACCGACGAGTTGCTGCAATACCTCAGTGAAAAAACAGGCCAGCCACAGCGCATGGATGAAATTTACCACACTTCGCCCGTGACTTACCTCTATTATCGCTCTGCCCGCCATGATTTTGATCAACTGTTAAAAAATCAACCCATACCCATCCAATACGCCACCAATGCCACGGATGCTTTAAGTGAATTTGACATCTCAATTCCGGATTCGGCGATGGTGATCCGTGAATTCAATCCATATTCCGGCACGCTTAATCCACATCTGCTGATCCAAAAAATGCAGTCAGGGATCCGCTTGGCCGGCGGTAACATAAAATATCAACACCGGGTTACACATCTCGACCGGGAAGGAGACCTGTATGCCCTAGAAGTGGAAGACCTTGCCAATGGGAGCCGGGCCAGGATTCTGGCAAAACGAGTGGTGGCCGCTGCCGGGCCCTACAATGGAACCCTCTTGCAGGATATTGCCCCTTACGTCTCCGATTTGATCCATCCAGAGCGGGTATTTCTGACTTTTTTTAAGATTAAGCCCGAAGTTTACGATCAGTTCTCTACCGCAGAAAAGCAAAAACTGATTGACTACCTGCCGGTGGCTGATCTTACTCCGGAGATCATGTACGCCATGGTTGAAAAATGGGATGAAGATGGGACGCCAA
>JAGQXC010000602.1 GCA_020436785.1 Saprospiraceae bacterium
ATCTTTGGTCTAATCAGCCATTTACCCGGTCCGGTTCACCATCCAGGTCAACCATCCCTTGGCCAACCCTAATCTTGATCAGAAGTCTTATCATTCATCTGAATCAGCGCTGCACCACCAATTTCCTCGTCAACCGGCCACGGTCATTTTGTAAAGTCACCAGATACAAACCGGGAAAGAATTGTTGAGATTGAAATTCAAAACGCTGTTCTCCGGATTTTACCATCCGGCGATACACTGTCCGGCCACTGAGATCAGCAATGGACAATAATCCTTCTTCGTGGAACCCATTTAATTCGACCGAAAAATGACCTTTATTTGGATTGGGGGCGATTTTCAACCCGACCCCTTCCGCAGCAAGATCATTCACTCCGGTTGTCGGCACGTAGTGAACATTCAGGTAGATGCTGGAAGCAATGGGCGCCTCGGCAGGTTGACAAAGGCTGTACAAGTAGAGCTCGATGTTGTTGTAATCGTAAACCTCATTATTGGCCTGCATAATGGAAAGGGTGGCTTCGTCCAGGCAGCTTTTGGCCGGGATAAGGTAAAAGTCAACGCCATCGTCATTGGTATTGAACAGTTTATTGCCAAAACCCTCAATACTTGCGCCGTTTAAATTGCTTGCAGAATTCCCTTTCAGGTAATACGTACGAGGCTCGTCACTGTCGTTGCATACCTTGATTTGAAAGGTTTGCCTGGTTCCGGTGGGTGCATTGGAAATCGTCATCGTGTCCGAGCCATTGGCAAATAGCAGCTTGGGTCGATCCCGCTGGTAGCCTCCCTGATAAGGACAGCTGCTACGGGTGCCTTCATTCAAACGAAAGATGGGCGTACCAAACATGGGATCCCGGACAATGGTTAAATTGTATTTATCGCCAATGTCGTCATCATTCAGCGTGTATTTGACCAGTTTAGATTGATCCAGGTTTAGATTTTGGGAGGCCCCATATTTTTTTGAGGCTTTAAATTCGTAGCCTCCCGATATCCCTGATCCCGCCACTTCGACGACTGCCTGAACGCCGACTTTGGCATCGATGTATTGTTCGTATTTAATAGTGCTCGTCTGGGTGGTCTGAATACTCTCCTGTCGTTCCAATTTGGCGCCGGAAGTAAGCGTCAAATTGGATTCAAGCACTTCATTATCCGCGTTGTTGATGTTCTCAAGATTCAATGCCAGAACCTGTTTCCATACATTGATCTGATTCAATAGGGCATTGCTTTGCCTGGGCTCTAACCGGGCCGAATCTTTCAACTTGATCTCCAGTTCACCAATATTGTCTTCAATTCCTTTTTTCGTGAGAATGAAATGCCTTGGTTTGCCTACAGGAGCATAGACCAGACCTTTTGTTCTGATGGCCGTACAAGTCGATTCATCAAATTGTACCAAAGGATAAACGCCTAAAGCCAGGTCGGTGCCATAGCCGACAAATACATCTCCCCCTCCCTGGGCATCCACCAGTCGTGACGTGGAAAACCCTTCGTTGACCGTAATACAGGTTTGATTACTTGAAGTTGTATATTCCAGGTTACCGGCTTCCAATCCGGCTGAAAAGGTGACTGAGAATTCAAAGGATGTGGTCACGAACAAACCTGCCTGACCGGCAATACCCAATTTCACGGCCAGGTTCGCCGCATGCGACTCCGCACTGGTAATATTGGTCTCGAGGTTACGACAGATGGTTTTACTGGTTTGAAATTCGCTGCTGCTGCCATCGCCGGGCGGCGCATGGAGGATCAGATAAGGCATCTGGGGTTCCACAATCGTGTCCAATATGGGCACAGGCACATCCACTTCTGTCGGCCCTTCCACTACAAAAGGAATCACAACATTGTATGCAATAGGGCCAAATACAAACCCTAACCTGAATGAGATGACCACATATCCATCCGTGGTTCCATTTGGAAAAAATACATCTGCTTTCCAAATGCTCTCTGCTTCTCCCGGCTCATTCCTGACCGGCAAGAGGCTCCCAATGCTCGCCGTGGATAGACCCTCACTTTCGATTCCATGATATACCGGAAAATAATAGGGCACCGTGTCGTTATCTTTATTCCATGGCGCCGGGGATAACCCCTGGGATTTAAATTGCATTTCATAATGCTTATTATTCTGCAGACGAATGCGGTTTCCCGGCGGAACTTCAGCCAGCGTAGCAGCAACCATGTCATTCAACTTGGAGACTTCGGTTGGTTTATCATTGGTATGCTCATCTTCCACATTTACCAGGGATGCTTTAAAAATAGTTGCTCCACATGGTGCATCAGGCAAGCCTGATATGGTTACGATTTGGCCGCCCGGCCAAACTTCGACTTGTGTCTGACTCAATCCCGGGGTTAGGAGAATAAAAAACCATCCCAGCATCAACATGCTCATCGAGGCAGTCTTGCCTGCTACAACTTTTCTATTCTTTGTCATCATAATCTTCCACAGCATAAAAATTCTAGAATTAAATTCCGGTTAATTTGTCCTGCTCTCACAAGGAATGATCAATGTTCCCAGGGGCAGCACCATTGCGCTCGTAAGCATGATCGGCTTCATTTTTTTATGAAATTATTCCGGATTCGCAGTTGTGGTAAATCCGATTGTCCGGACAGCAACTTCTGCTGACCAAAGATTGTTTTCAATTGACCGAATGGTTTAAAGACAAAAACTTATTTTGGAGCGAATGCCAGAACGTTTACTTTGATCAA
>JAGQXC010000603.1 GCA_020436785.1 Saprospiraceae bacterium
GACATCAATGCCCTGTTCCAGGCCAATGCCGATAAGCAATTCCTGGATAACAGTCAGGTCGATAGTTTACAATTTCAATTCAAGTCATTAGGTCAATGCCGGGGATTAGCATCTTCTGCATTGGTACACTGGAGTCTGGGAGACCGCAAGATCCAGGGCGAAGAGGCCACCTTCGTTTTACCTGACAAAGCAACCGACATTGATTACCTGGTCCAGGACGCGGAGGGTACCCTCGCAGTCCAAATGACCCAACCTTTGCTCCTTGATGCCAGCGCCGACAGCAGTAACCGGCAATCGCTGAAAGTGGATTTAATCCAGGACGGCCGTGCCATTGTCATTCAAATATCCGACACCCGTGATTTTTCAATCCTCTGGTCCCCGGCAGGGTCCGACGGGAAAAAATTGGTGGTGAAAGAACCCCTGAATACCCGGGTAAGTGCAGAAATAAAGTGGCAAAATGGACAAACAGGAAGAGTTATCATTAAGCTTCCTCCGGACAACCATTTACCTGCAGACATATGCCAGGCGGGATATACGTATCGGCTGACCCGATCATTGCCCCGGGTCAATCCACTGCAGTTGAATACCATCGATTTGTATTACATGAATGAACAGGGAAAACTTTTCAGTACCCGTTTTACCCGGCAAATCGAGGCCTCCTTCAAAATCATCGACCATGAGGTTTATAAAAAAAATCAGGCCGGTCAATCGACGCAAAAAGTTTATTTCCTGTTGAATTGCGTCATGACGGATGAATTCAGGACCGAGAAGCTCCAACTCCAGGATGTCGAAGGGGTATTTGCTTTTGCCTATCCGGATTAGGACCGCAAGTAGGAAGCTCCATTGATGTCCAGAATCGCGCCGGTCATGTATTCGGTACCGGGCTCAGCCAGAAAAAGTATTCCACGTGCCACTTCCTCCGGTTTTGCAACCCGGCCGGTAGGTGATTGCTTGCGAATCCCTTCTCCCTTTGGGCCTGCCAGGATTTCCGCTGCCATATCGGTTTCGGTAAAACAAGGAGCAACGACAGCAACATAAATGTGGTAAGGAGCCAGTTTTTGGGCCAAAGACTGACTGAGGGCATTCAAACCGGCTTTACTGGCCCCGTACGCCGGCTGATCCGGTTCACCCCGGAATGCTCCCCGTGATGAGACGTTGACGATGCGACCTCCGCCCTGCCGGATCATGTGTTGAGCGGCCCAGTACATGGTATTGGCCGGGCCCATCAGGTTAACCCGGAGGGTTACCTCCCATTCCTGCATCCAGGTGGCATAATCCACTTCGTCCACCGGATGAAACTGGTGAACACCGGCGTTATTGACCAGTATATCCAGACGGCCGGTTAAGCGAACGCTCTCCTCAACGAGAAAGCGGGCCTCTTCGGGCACGCCCACATCTGCCTGAACCAGGTGGTGCGGACCGTTTGGCAACGTAGTAATAAAGTTTCTGGCCACCTCAATCTCTTTCCGGTAATTGATAATCACCACCGCTCCTTCCTCTGCGAAAGCCTGGGCGGTTGCCCGTCCGATCCCGCGATTGCCGCCGGTGATCAAGACGACTTTATCCTGAAAACGCATCTCTGATTAATTTGCCGGCAAGATAGTAAAGCAGATTGTAACCGGAATATTCCGGTAAGTCCCGAAAATGAATAACCTTCGACATTAACTTTGGGGTTCCTTATCTTTAGCAGAAAGATATACAAAAACGTCACCGATCGATGAATTACATCATCCTTTCGATACCGGTCTTCTTCTTACTGATCGGAATTGAGTTGTTGATCGATAAGATACAACGAAGCAGTTTTTACCGGTTCAATGATGCCGTTGCGAACATCAGTTGTGGCATTGCCCAACAAGTAAGCGGTGTCTTTTTCAAAACCA
>JAGQXC010000604.1 GCA_020436785.1 Saprospiraceae bacterium
CACTGATTTCCCTGCTTGCCAAATACCGGAATGACGAATCCATGCAGGCCTTGCTTGCCCTCGATGACCAGGGCCGTACGGTAGCCGGAGCGTTGTTTGTAGCGGATGAAAGGTATGTCTATTACTTACTTGGCTTCCGGGACGAAAGCCTGAGTAACAACCAGGGTAATACCCTTCTTCTCTGGCATGGCATCGAATGGGCATTAAAAACCAACCGCTACTTTGATTTTGAAGGCAGCAGCATTCCCGGAGTGGCCCATTATTTCCGGCGTTTTGGCGGCGAACAGCGATTGTGCCTGGAGGTGTACCGGCCATGACAATTTCCCGGCATGCTCAAGTGGAAGCCCATCCGGACATTCCTTTTTTTATGAAGCCCAGCTGGCTGGAGGTGGTTTGTCCGGGGGAATGGGATATCCACACCGTTGAAGAGAAAGGACAACTGATCGGGGTCTTGCCCGTACGTGTACGGAATAAATGGGGATTTCACATCGCAACCACCCCATACCTGACACCGCATTCGGGACCCTGGCATCGGGGTCCTGAGGCCAGGATAGGATTGATCCGGTCTCTTACCGACTATGACTACAGCCATTTGACCCTGGATGACAGGCAAAAGGACCCTTTACCCTGGATGCCGGATTTTAATTTAACCCTGCAGCCGACATTTATTCTGGAATGTGCAACGCCAGAACAGGTTGCGGTACAAATGCAGAAGAAGTTGCGTCAACAATTGCGGCAGGCAGAAGGGCGCTTTACCCGTATACTCCTTGATCCACAAAGATTTACCGGATTGGTAGAACAATCATTCAGGCATCAACAGAGTACCATGCCTTTCACGATGGACCTCTTGGAACGCGTTGCAAATTATCTGGAACGCCATCGTTGTGGTGGCCTCTGGGGAGCGGTCAATGAGGATGGAGCCTTGATCACCGGAGCCCTTTACTATGAGGATCAACACACCCTCTACACGGTACTTAGTGGACAAGACTACCGTCTGAATCCTCATCTTTCCCACAAATGGCTTCACCAAGAACTGCTAAAATATGGCATCTCCAAGGGGAAGAGGATTCATTTTATGGGCAGTAAAATTCCGGGAATAGCCTACTGGAACAGTTATTTTGGGGCGGAGATCAGCAATTATTATCAGGTAAAAAGGATTCGCAACCGGATTGTGAGAAACGTCTCCCGATTTGTGCCAGCGAGCCTCATTTCCAGGTAGATCGCGATTGAAACAACATTTTTAACCCCACGATGCCATACACCAGGGGCAGGAGGGGTTCCGCCCACCACCAGGCAGGGTTTGATAGCCCCAGTTTTCGCGCCAGACGACGTCTAATTGGAAAGACCATGGCGCTGTAACCGAACCAGACACCTAAACCCAGCCAGATTTTGCCACCCAACAGGAGCGCGGACAGGCATCCATAAAAGAGAATTAACCCAAACGACAGTCCTGATAATTTCAGTTGGATTTTCCCGGGATATACGAAAGCCGTTTGGCTGTGTCTGGCCTTGCGGGTAATCCATTGATTTAAATGGGCGGGCGGCGTTGTAACAACCCAAGCATCCGGATGAACACTGATTTCCACCCTATTTGCAGGTAATGCCTGAACCAGGAAATCATCGTCCCCACTGGCCAGCTCCGGATGTAGATCGGCAGTTATAGCGGCCTCTTTTTGGATCAGCAGGTTGCGGCCCACACCCATGTAGGCTTCCCCGCGGGCGGCAAATCCCAGGTATTGCATGGCCACCCACGCCGTCTCGAACGCCATCCAAACCGACCACCGG
>JAGQXC010000605.1 GCA_020436785.1 Saprospiraceae bacterium
GAGTATCCGGGATGGACCATGTTCAGGGAAGGTTACATGAATTGGGCGGGCTACCAAATGCTGAAGAAGGAGAAAAATGCAGATGCCATAAAACTGTTTAAACTGAATGCCGAAGCATATCCGGCGTCACCCAACGTGTGGGACAGCCTTGGTGAAGCTTACCTCAAATCAGGTGATCCGGGCCAGGCGCTGAGCAGTTATCGCAAAGCGCTGCAGCTCGATCCGGATATGGAATCGGCCCGCAACGCCGTGGAGGCCATCACCAAAGGCTCATGACTTGACGACGGAATAAAACAACTGCACCAGACCGGTCGAAAACGTGCGGCAATCGGTCAGATGCAGGGCCACCCGGGAGGTCAATCCGGGAAATAAGGGTTTTCCCTGTCCGAGCAAGAGTGGATGGACCGAGATCATCATTTCATCGATCAGTTGATTAGCCAGCATGGACTGAGCCAGGTCCGAACCGCCAAACAACCAGATGTCCTTTCCAGGCTCGTGGGTCAGCATCTCGATGCTTTTGGGCAAATCACCAGGTATTACCCGAACTCCATCCACGGTGTAATCCGGATTTCGGGTGCAGACGACTCTTTCTTTACCCGGGAACCCGTCGGGCATCAACTCGATCAGTTGTTCATAACTTTTCCGGCCAAACAGGATGGTATCGATGCGTGCGAGGAATTCCGTCATGGAATAGTCCTGGTCGATGAAGCACCAGTCTATCTCACCTTGGGCCCCTTCAATAAAAAAATCCAGACTGGTGCACAGGTTAAGGATGATTTTTCGTCTTTTCATAACCAATTTGGAATGATCATCTAAAAATTGGATCAAATTCGGAATGGTTGTTTACAGATCGTTTCGGATCTACCGATCACCGGATTAAAATTAAGTTTTTGTTCCAAGTAAGGATTTAAGTGTCCAACTTTTGGTATTCCGGTCACCAGGATCTAATTTAATCATGCATTTACCGGAAAAGATTATCCTGTCGGGCCATCTTGCGGCTCGATAAGGACTTTAGTTACGCTGGAAACATCGAAATCGGAAGCGATCATTTATTTAATCAAACACTTGCAACCGTGTCCACCCCTTCCACCCGTCGTTTGTGTGCCATTATGTTCACCGACATCCGAGGGTATACGGCATTGATGCAGCAAAGTGAGCAGGCTGCGGTGGAAATCCGCAGCCGGCATCGACAAATCTTTGATCCCACCACCCGGGAATTCGGTGGGGAGATCATCCAGTATTATGGAGACGGCACCCTAAGCATTTTTGAATCCACTGTAGATGCAGTACGTTGTGCCCGCGCTTTGCAGATCCAATTCCGGCAAGAGCCTGCTATTCCGGTTCGCATCGGCATCCATACCGGGGATGTCCTGATCACGGACGACGACATCATTGGTGACAGCGTGAACCTGGCTTCCCGGGTGGAATCGTTAGGAGTACCGGGAAGCGTCCTTATAACGGCCAAAGTCGCCGAAGAGATTGAAAACCAGGATGACCTCTCGGTGAAATATGTGGGGGACTTTCATTTTAAAAATGACCGGACGGTCCGCAAAATTTATGCGCTGGTCGACCACCAATTGGTGATCCCCCAACCCCGGGAAATGGAAGGCAAGCTGGAATTGCCCAAGCCTTCTTTGGCCACCCGGTTAAAACCTTCGCGCGGCCAATGGGCCACCGGCAGTGTATTTGTTGTTTTGCTTCTCCTGCTGGGTTGGTACATCCATCACCGTTCACAAGTCCGTTGGGTGGAAAATGAAGCCATTCCGAAAATACAGCAGTTGGTCGACAACAACTGGCGGGACTACACCGAAGCGTTTGCATTGGCTGAGCAGGCAGCGAAGATAATCCCCAATGATTCTCAATTGAATAAGTTATTGAATCTGTCATCCAAAAAGATAGCCATCCGGAGCGAACCACCCGGAGCGACGGTTTATTACAAGCCGTATGAAGATCCAGAATCGTCGTGGCATTTTCTGGGTGTGACTCCCATCGAAGGGGTACGACTTCCGGTTGGATTCTTGCGATGGAAACTTGAAAAAAAAGGATATGAAACCGTTCTGGCCGCCGAACCGACTTTTGATATACCAGAAACCCCGGTTGAAGAAGGATATGTAACCAAACAGACGATGATTGGCCCAAGGGACTTTTTCCGGGTAATGGAAAGGACTGATGCAATCCCGGCAGGGATGACAAGAGTTGAAGGAAGTCAGATGGCCAGTGGAGACATCCCTTATTTCTACATCGATAAATACGAAGTGACCAACCGTCAGTATTTGGATTTTGTCAATCAGGGAGGGTACCGCAATAGAAATTTTTGGCCAGATACAATGGTCAATAAAGGAATTGTTTTGCCATGGGACCAGGCCGTGGCTATGTTGGTCGATCAGACCGGTCGCCCGGGTCCGGCTACCTGGACAGCCGGCAGTTACCCCGAAGGCAAAGCGGATTATCCGGTCGATGGGGTGAGCTGGTACGAAGCGCAGGCGTATACACGCTGGGCCGGCAAGCGATTGCCTTCCATTGACCATTGGGGCCTGGCCCGGGGAGAAAACTCCGTCATCATCCGGGTACCCCCATTTGGGGGGTTTGCTTATTTTGCCCCTTTCAGCAATTTTACCGGAAATGGTCCGGTACCGGTAGGTTACCTGCCCGGATATACTTCCTGCGGGGCTTACGATATGGCAGGCAATGTCAGGGAATGGTGTGAAAATGAGATGCCTCTGGGACGATTGGTGCGGGGAGGTGCCTGGCTGGAAAATACGTATGAGTTCGGAAATTTGAGTCAGTTGCCACCCTTCGACCGCTCCGAAAAAAATGGTTTTCGTTGTGTTGTCTATCCGGAACCTGAAAAGATTCCCATCGCCTCGTTTGCTCCGGTTTCCCAATCTACCCTGGCCCGGTTTGGTCGTCATCTGGATTTTAATATAAATCCCGAAGACATTGTCGACGACAATGTATTTGCCGCATACAAAGCGCATTTTGCCTATGATGCCAAACCATTGAACCCGATTCTGGAATCCGTCGACAGTGGTGAATTCTGGCGCGAGGAATCGGTTTCCTTTGATGCGCCTTACGGACAGGAACGGATTCTGGCGCATCTTTTCCTGCCGCTCAACATCAAGCCCCCTTACCAGACCGTCATTTATTTTCCTGGCTCGGCGGCGCCGATGCAACAGTCCAGTGATCATCTGGCCGAATATTATGAATTTCCGGTTTTCTTGTCCTTCCTGTTAAAAAGTGGCCGGGCGGTTCTATTTCCGGTTTACAAAGGCACGTTTGAACGCAGTGCTCCCCAGTACAGCATGATGCACATTGGTAATGATTCGCACCTGTTTTCGGAGTACCTGTCCTACCTGGTTAAAGACTTTAAAAGAAGCATCGATTACCTAGAATCAAGGCCGGATATTGATGAGAATAAACTGGCCTATTACGGCATGAGTTGGGGCGGCGCATTTGGCGTCATTTTTACAGCAGTTGAAGATCGTCTGCGTGCAAGTATTTTATTATCGGGAGGGCTTTATGGCCTGAAAGTACAACCGGATGCCGACCAAAAACAATATGCGGCGCACATCAAAATACCAACGCTGATGATCAACGGTAAATACGACGCCGGCTTTACGGTGGACCAAACCGTCAAACCACTTTTTGATCTGTTGGGTACTGACGCCGGAGACAAGAAATTGTTTTTGTCGGAATCGGACCACATTCCTAAAAGTCAGGACTTTATCCGTGAATCCCTGGCCTGGCTCGACCGCTACCTCGGACTGGTGACATCCGCGGACCCGGATAAAATAGCCAACAAGCGTTAATCCGCCCCCAAAGTTGCCAATTCAATAGCGTATTCAAAGAGTCACCCGTGTGGGGAGCAAAAATGCAGAAAAGTTGGTGATCGCCACCCAAGCATTTACTCCTTTCCCTTATAACTGTGGTAATCTTCGTCGGTCAGTATTTCCAACCATACGCATGTTACGTTCCTGATGCTCGTTCACTCGGTCAGGTCCTGGTCTCCTACTGGTGGCCCAACAAAAAAGGGTCCCAGCTATGTGCTGAAACCCTTAAAGTTGACCCACAAGGATTCGAACCTTGACTGACGGAACCAAAATCCGGAGTGCTACCGTTACACCATGGGTCAATCGCGGATGCAAAAGTACAATAATTTCATTTCCCCGGAAAGAGTTGCCGGGAAAAATTCAAGGAGTCCCCAGCGTCGATTGCTGCACAATGCGGTCCAAATCAACGCTTTCCGGATGGGTATCGTTCAATAAGGCGTACAGAACCTCATGGTAGGCGGGAAAGGCCGGCAGATTGTTGTGCCTCCCTCCTGGGATCGGAATCAGATGGATCGCAGGAAATTCAGCCTTGATCCGTTCACTCATCGCAAATGGAATCAGACGATCCCGCGTCCCGTGAATGATAAAGACCGGACATTCCACCTTCCCCATGAACCGGTCTGTACGGATCTTATAACGCAACACCCACCGCAGCGGCAGCCAGAAACCATACCGTCTGGTCAGGTGCCAGAAACTGTAATACGGACTATCAAGGATCAGCATCTTCGGATTGTTCCAGCTGGCAATGCGGGCGGCAATGCCGGATCCGTATGACCGGCCATACAGGATGATTTTATCCTCCGGATACTGCTTGGCCAGCCATTTGTACAGGTATTGGGAATCGCTGTACAGGATGTTTTCCGACCGTTTGCCCCGGCTTTTGCCAAATCCCCGGTAGTCGATCATGAAAAAATCAAAACCCTTACCCAGAAAGTCTTTGGCAAATTTTCCCCATCCCTTGATGCTACGGGAGTTTCCTTTTAAATAAAAGACCACACCCAACGCGTTGGGCATCCTGAAATGGACCCCATTCACGGTACCGCCATCCTCCATGGTGAATTTGATTTCTTCAAAAGGGAAAGGATACTTGTATTGAAATGATTGAGGTAAAATCTCCGGACGGAAGAAGAAATAATGCTGAAAGAAATAGAACAGCGCACAGATCAGTGCATACACGCCGATGCCGATAAACCAGCCGGTCATCAATCGGACAGTTGGTAGATGTCGTTCAAATCCCGGCCCAAGCCATCGTAATCGAGACCATATCCGACGACGAATCGATCGGGAATGTCAAAGGCCACCCGGGTGTCGGGAAGGGGGAAACGGACCACATCCGGTTTGCGCAGCAGCGAATAGATGCGGATGGATCCAGGGTGCTCTTTCTCCAGGATTTTGCAAAAATGGTGCAGCGTACGGCCGGAATCAACGATGTCTTCCAGTATGATAAGATCCCGGTTGGTAATGGGAACGTCTACGCCGCGGAGGATATTTACCGCTCCGGTACTCTGGGTGCCGGCATAGGAGGCGATTTGCACAAAGGCAATCTCAATCGGTATCTCCAGAAAAGTGACCAAATCGGCGGTAAATCGGAAAGCGCCGTTCAATACACTGATGACCAGGGGGACCGTATCCTGATAGCGATGATTGATGTCTTCCGCCAGCTTCTCAATGCCGGCCAGAATGTCGATGTGTTCAAGATAAGGGCTAAAGGTTTTATCGTGTAACCGGATAACCTGGCTCATCGCGAGGCAAATTGATCCAGCAGGTAAACCAGGGTGGTCATGGCTGCTGCTCCCAGGGTCAATTCACGTTCATTGACTTTGTCAAAAGTGTCGATGTCGGTATGGTGGTAATCAAAGTAGCGTTGGGAATCAGGCGACAATCCGAACAGCATTCCTTTTTGCGGACGCAAAGGACCAATATCGGATCCACCGCCCCCTTTGGCCATTTTTAATCCCAGTGGTTCCAGGTATTTATTAAAAGGTTCGACCTGTGCCCAATAGCCATCCATAACTTCGGTATCGGAACTAAGGCCAAAACCCAGGGGTAGAAAACCTCCGGCATCCGATTCGATGGCCGCCAGATGGAAGACATTTTCCGCCATGGCTACCTTGGCATATTCATCTCCGCCGGCACCGCCGTTTTCTTCATTCATAAAGAGCACACAGCGGATGGTGTGCTGAGGACGGTATCCGAGCCGCATCAGGGTTTGCAGGACCTGCATCGATTGAACGCATCCGGCTCCGTCGTCGTGGGCTCCTTCGCCGACATCCCAGGAATCCAGGTGGCCACCCACCAGGATCACCTGATCGGGATAGGTTGAACCGGTAATCTCACCGATCACATTGAAAGAGGGTTCGGGTTTCTGCATCCGGCAGGTATTCCGCAGGTACACACTTACGGATTCTTGTTTTAACAGTTGGGACAGCAGGTCGGCATCTTTGGTTGCGATCGCCAGCGCCGGAATCTGCGGTACACCATCCTGATACCGTAACGCACCGGTATGCGGAACCAGGTCGGTGGCCGTGGTCATACTGCGTACCAAAACGGCTTTCGCGCCAAACCTGGCGGCTTGTGATGCGCCGCCTCCCCGTTGATCGACGGCCCCACCGTAAGCCATAAAAGTCCGGTGAAGGGTTTTATCCATGGGACGATTGTAAAAGACAATTTTCCCGGCAATTTTGTCCCGACCGAGATCTTCCACTTCCTTCAGGCTGTGCACTTCAATCACTTCCCCCACCAGTCCCAACGGACCGGTACCGATGCTGTTTCCCAGGGAAGTGGCGTGCAGGTCCTGGGTTCCCAGCCTGCTAGAATTCACGATGCGCACCTGTTCTTTATCTCCCCGGACCCAATGTGGGACCTCAACCGGCTGCAGCCAGACCCGGTCCAAACCGAGACTATCCAGCATTTGCCGGGTATATTCTACGGCCGCAGCTGCCTGGGGTGACCCGCTCAGTCTGGCCCCGACCCTCTTGGTGAGGTAGTGCAGCCATTCGTAGCTGGATCCCCGGGTGAGCGATTGATTGTAAATCGATTGAATAAATTCCGATTCCGCATCCTGACTCCAGACAGGAGTCATTAGGAAAGAGAGTAATATCAGTATCAGGAAATTCTTAATTTTGAATTCAAGTTTTAAACCCCAGATTGCCTTCATGATCATGTTACTTTTGGAATAAATTGCGTCTAAATGGAGCATCACTGCCAAGCCTCTTAAAACGTTGAATAAAAATAGCAGAAATAAGGTTAGTGATGAAATGCTCGTCAGTCAATATTTACTCACGCAGCAGCAGTGGTATTTTAATGAACTGTATGAACGTTATTCGCCCAAGGTTTTTGCGAAATGCATTGCGCTGCTAAAAGATGAGGTTTGGGCCCAGGATGCCCTTCAGGATATTTTCATCAAAGTCGTGCTTCGTTTATCCGATTTCGGTGAACGATCCAAGTTTTCTACCTGGTTGTATTCCATCACCTATAACTATTGCATCGACCAGGTGCGCAAACGCAAATACGACGTCCTGATGCCCGATGAGAGCTGGGATCACCTGGATGTTTCCGATGAAACGGCCGATGACAAATACCTTTTGGAGACAAAGATTCAGGAACTGAAGGTCGTCATGGTCGAATTACCGGTTACCGACCGGGTGTTGCTGCTCATGAAGTACCAGGACGATTTGTCGATTCGCGACATTGCCGAATCGATGAACAAGACCGAGTCGGCCATTAAAATGCAACTGTTACGGGCTAAAGCGAAGTTTAAAAATTTACATGAAAAGCTGTTTAAGCACCAATAAAATCAACCTGTATGGAACAGGAAAATAATTTTAAAGCCTGGGAGGATGAGTTGATTCGCAATCACAACAGACCACCCTCGCACATCGGGAATAATTTGCGGCAGAACATGGGTTTCTTTCGATTATTCGGAGATTTATTCGAACTTTATATGCCTAAGATGTTTAAGATAATAGTTCAGGTGGTCGGGGGTACGGACAATGTTCCCCAAACACCACGCAGACAGCCACCTAATACGATACAAGAGCAACCTTAAGCGCAGGAGATAATGGATTTGTCGTTCCCCTTTTTAACGGAATTGTTGCATCAACTGGCGTCGGTATTACCCCGCGTACTGGTGGCCATTGTCCTCCTGGTTATCGGACTGATTTTATCCCGCATCCTCAGCCGCTTTTTCCGGCAAATACTGACTAAAATTGGCATTGACCGGTTTGGTGAAAAACTGGAAAAAATCGATGTCGTCCAGAACTCCAAGATGGAGGTTAAGCTGTCCATTTTTATCAGTAAAATCCTGTATTATTTCCTGGTACTCCTGGTGATCATGGTGGTTACCGAAATCATCAACATTCCCACCATTACCGGCCTGATTGAAAAACTGATCAACTTCATCCCCAAGCTGGTGGTAGGCATTGCCGTCTTATTCATCGGATTGATTCTGTCCGATATGCTCAGGCAGACCTTATTGACCGTAACCACTTCTCTGGCCATCCCCAGTGCGAAGATGATATCCAACGGGATATTCTATTTCCTGCTCATCAATGTATTTGTCATAGCCCTGAAACAAGTTGAGATCGATACTTCCTTTCTACAAAATAACCTCCTGATCCTGGTAGCCGGAGCCGTTTTCGCCTTCGCCCTGGGCTACGGATTAGCCTCTAAAGACCTGGTTAGCAATTTTCTCACATCCTTTTATCTCCAGGATCAATTTCAACTTGGAGATGAAATCAGTATTGGCAATGTCCGGGGTCAGATCGTCGCGATGGGTCGCAGTTCACTAACCTTGTATACCTCCCAGGGACAGGTGATCATTCCCATCCGTAAATTAACCCAGGAACAAGTGACCCTGCATAAGCGAAATCAAAAGCTGATCGAGGATTGACACCCCAAATGACCGGGTATGCAACGTTTCAAGTAGCCTCAGAATAACCATTGATCCATTGAACTGTTGAAACAGGGTGGTCGTCGTCCCATCGATTCCATCTACACTCAATTCAAAACTTTATAAACACCTAAAATGATGAAAAGAATTTTCTTACTCGCAGGGGCTATTGTCCTGATGGTTGCTCCAGGGTTGGTTGCCCAAACCAGCGAAGAGCTGATGCAGCAGAAAGAAGCCAAGTCCGCCGAACTTTCCAAATTGCAGGCTGATCTCGATGCGCTGACCGGGCAGGTGAACGGATTGAAATCGGAAATTGCCGGCATTACCGAGAAATTAACCCCTTATCCGCGCTGGGAAAAAGGGCTTCTGGGGAACATCGGACTGAATCTCTCCGGCTTTAACAACTGGTTATCCAAAGCACAACCGAATACATCCGCCGCCAATATTGGAACGACGCTGAATGGATTTGCCAATGCCGATTACCAAAAATCGTTTTGGAGAAACAGTGCCAACCTGACGCTGGGGTGGTTAAAATTTAACGATAAGGACGTATCGACCGACCCGGATGGATTTCAGGTTTCTGCCGATGCATTTAATCTGATGTCCCTCTATGGATACAAGCTCTCGGAAAAACTGGCGCTTTCCGGTTTGGGCGAATACCGGACCTCGGTATTGGACGGCAAATTTAATGATCCCGGGTATTTGGACCTGGGGGTGGGAGCTACCTGGACACCGGTTAAAGACCTGGTCGTGGTCCTGCATCCACTGAACTACAACTTCGTTTTCTCCAGTGGTGATTTCAATTATGAATCATCGTTAGGTTGTAAAATTGTTGCCGATTATACCAAGGAAATTACCAAAGGCCTGGCCTGGAAATCCAATTTTTCCGGATTCATTAGTTACCAGGGTAGCGACTTCAGCAACTGGACCTGGATCAACGGTTTTAGCACCGCCGTGAAAGGGGTAGGCATCGGCCTTGATTTTGGTTTGCGGAACAACAAGCAAGAATCCCTGGCAGCTATTTCAGAAGGCAAATTAAATGCCGGTGAAAATCCGCTGCAAACGTATTGGTTGTTGGGCTTCTCCTATGCGATTTCTTCGAAAAAATGATAAAGCGGTAACCAAAATGAAGATCCCCGGCCGGGCAATTCGGTTGGGGATATTTTTTGTCACATCCTTTGGTCCACGTTACTAGCTCGACATTTCAGTACAGATAACAAACGAGGAAATGCAGCCAATCCGGATCCGGATCAACGGTTTTAGGAAAGATGTCGTAACATTGCAGTACGCCAACATCGCAACGACTTATGCAGGAAAAGAAACTGTTTCTACTGGATGGACACGCCCTGGTATACCGGGCTCACTTTGCATTTATCAATCGTCCCCTGATCAACTCCAAAGGCATCAATACCTCAGCCATTACCGGCTTTGTGCGCACCTTGTGGGATCTGATGCGAAACCAGAAACCATCCCATATTGCCGTATTTTTTGACCTGGATACCCCCACCTTCCGGCATAAGATGTATGAACCGTATAAAGCTAACCGGGAGTCACAACCGGAAGATATTCAGGTGGCATTTCCCTTTATCCGCAAGATTGTCGAAGGCTTCAATATTCCGATTGTCGAAATGGACGGATTTGAGGCCGATGATGTCATCGGAACCATTGCCAAACAGGCAGAGCTGGAAGGATTTACCGTTTATATGGTTACACCGGATAAGGATTACGCCCAATTGGTGAGTGATCACATCTATCTGTACAAGCCGAGCCGACAGGGGAATGGCATCGACATCCTGGGAGTGCCGGAAATCCTGGAAAGCTGGGACATTCAACGCATCGACCAGGTGATCGACGTGTTGGGCCTGAAAGGGGATACGGTGGATAATATACCGGGAATTCCCGGTGTTGGCGAAAAAACAGCAGTCCAGCTGCTCAAAGATTACGGAAGCGTCGAAGAAGTGATCGCCCACGTGGAAGACTTAAAGGGGAAACTCAAAGAGCGGGTCGAAATGTACGCCGAGCAGGCTTTGCTGTCCAAGAAGTTGGCAACCATCGACATCAATGCTCCCGTTCGTTTTGATGCCAAGGCTTATGAAATCGAGCCGGTTAACCGGGAAGCGCTGACTGAAATTTTCAAAGAATTGGAATTCCGAACCTTGGCACATGCCATCCTCGGCGAAGAAGGTCAGGAAACGCAGAAAGACCTGTTTGGAAATCCGGTGGACAAAAAAGTTGCCGATAAATTGGCAGCGCCGGCCCCTGCCACCTACGCAGTAGCGGATAAAAATGCCGAAAACACAAAGCATACTTACCTGCTGGTCGATAAGGATGATGAGCTTCAGGATCTGATCCGCAACATGGAGAAACTTGAGAAGTTTTGTTTTGACACCGAAACAACCGGCCTGGATCCCAACGAAGCGGAATTGGTTGGACTGTCGATTGCCTGGCAGGATCATTATGCTTATTACATACCTTTTCCCAGCGATCAGGAAGCCGCTCGGAAACGGCTTCATCTGTTTAAAGCCGTATTCGAAAACCCCGGGATCGCTAAGATCGGACAAAACATTAAATACGATTTGCTGATGCTGAAGTGGTATGGCATCGAAGTTCAGGGTGCCCTGCTCGATACCATGATCGCCCATTATCTGATGGAACCCGATCAGCGGCACAAGTTGGATAACCTGTCCGAAAATTACCTGAATTATAAGATGATCCCCATTGAGGACCTGATCGGGCGGCGTGGTGCCAAGC
>JAGQXC010000101.1 GCA_020436785.1 Saprospiraceae bacterium
ACAGGTAGGGCAGTTGAGCCAGGTCCTGGGCGATGACGACCGAAAATGGGTTGATGGGACTGAAGGCCGCACCGACGATGGCCGATCCAAAACTGATGGAGACCATCGCAAAAACATTGAACCTCAGTTTCTTCCCCAGCAATAGGATGACCGGTAGCATTCCGATGATTTCTTCCTGCATGCCTTCGAGGATCCCTCCGGCCGTGAATACCGCACTGAGGGCTAGCAAGGCCAGCCATTCCTTACCGGCCACTTTCGCCGCAAGGAAGTCCAGCCCTTCGGTCAGGGCTCCGGTTTTTTCGATGACTACAAAAGCGCCGCCGATCAGAAAGATCAGCACGATCAGGTCCGCTCTTCCGGCAATTCCCCGGGGGATGGCTAAGATGACATCAAATGGCGATAAATGTTCCACTTCCACGCGGTGATAGCTGCCGTTAACCACCATCTCCTTGCCGGTGTCCGGGTCGGTCGTACGGTCAAAGGCCCCCTGAGGTATGACGTAGGTTAGGATTCCAGCAAAGAGGACAAAGCCAATAATGATGGCCAGTGCATTGGGAAATTTCATGCTTGAGGGGTTATGCCGTGATGGTTTTATGAGAATAATGTACGGTATTTCCCGGAAGAAAGGTGTGAAAATGGAAGGATCTTACGTCAACCTTTCATGAGCAAATGAACCTGATCCAGATCTTAGAGATAAGTACTATAAAGCGAGCTTCCAAATAGGGTGTGGGAGACTTGAACTCCCGACCTCCCGTACGGGCGCACTAACCGGCCTACTCGAGGAAATGAAAATAAAAAGCACCCCGAGGAGTGCTTTGGTAGCGTGGGGGAGACTTGAACTCCCGACCTCAGGATTATGAATCCTGCGCTCTAACCGGCTGAGCTACCACGCCGTGCAACAAGTGGTGGCGAAGCGCCGGTCCCGACATTCATCGTCGGGAAGCTACCACGCCATAAAATTGGATCGCAAATATACACCTAATTTCAAACTTCCAACCCCATCCAGCATTCAAAATTCTTCCCTCAACATTCATTTTGTCACCTCCTTTCCAGCCGGTTTAATCCCGCCTTGGCTTTCTGGTGCAATCCCGTCTTATAGCTGTCGGGATCCATAGCCAGACAACGATCGTAATAGCGGCGTGCCTGGTCCCATTTCCCCTCCTGTTCGGCGATCTGGCCCAGTAACAAGGCGGCATTGCAGGCAAAATACTTGCCGGAGTGTTCTCCCAGTTCCAGCGTCTGCAGGTAATCCTTACGCGCGGCTTCGATATTCCCCAGGGCATGATAAATGCGTCCACTGCGGTAGGTTTTTTCCAGCCGCCATTCGATGAGTTGGTCCGGCGCCGCCTGCACGGCCGCTAATGCCCGCAGGTAATAGCCTCCGTCAAACAACAACTGGGCTTTAAGCAGGTGAAGCTCCGGGGTCTCACCCGATTTGGCTTCCTGGTACGCATTGGCATCTTCATCCAGGGTGGTGAAGCCTTTGTTCAGGCAGTCCTTTTGGTACGCTGCCCATTTAGCGTGTTGTTCCTGCAGGAGGGCATACCAGGACAATTTTTGGTAGGCTTCCTTGATGTAATGGCGCCCATGGAACCGTCTGACAAATCGGAGTAACGGCTGGTCGGCATCCGCATCGAGCCGGCGCAACTTGGCCACCCCCAGGATGAAGTCCAGGTAATAGAAGGGTAAATAGGCACTATCCTCCGGCTTTTGTTCCAGTAAAGCGATGGCTTCATCATTGCGCCCGGTATGCATGGCAATGGATGCCTTGACAAAAATGAGTAAAGGATTGGTCGCAACGCCATCCAGCCTGGTTTCCAGTAGTTGCCAGGCTTCCTCACCTTCGTTTTTCAGGTGCAGGAGCAGGAAAGCATATTCCACCAGGGTTTCTTCCCGGAATAAAAAAGGTTCATTCTCCGCATAGGCGAGCACTTGCTCAATCTCTTCGCGACCCTGACGAATGGTGCCGTGCATGCCGCTGAAAAAACTGAACAAGCCCTTAAACCGATCGGGAATGGTTCCCACCAAGGCATGCAGGATGCCTAAACTCTTCAGATTGGCGCGGAAGGAGGGAAATTGCCGTTGATTACGTTCCAGCAGGCGATAGGCACGGCGTACTTCGGTGTATGCCGTGTAATATTCTTCAAATTTCAACCGCACAATGGCCCATTGCAGGAGGATCTCGGCCTGGATGAATTGGTGGTAGGCGGAAGCATTGTCACCTTTATTCAAACGCTCCATCCGGGCGCCCAGGTGCTGACTGCGCAGGCGGTAGTCCTGGTAGTCTTCTGAAATAAACAGGGTGAAGAAATCAATGTAATTTTCCAGGTAATCAATGATCAGATTATCCGGGTCATCCTGCTTGACCTGTTCCAGCAATTGCTGACCTTCCTGAAGCCTTAAGGTTGTGATTGCATGATAAGCCTGTTCCAGCGCAGGGGTAAACCGGTAATGAAAATCTCCGGTGGCATGTCCTGCGGGCAGCAAGAGCGAAATAAGAAATACCAGACTAAGAAGCCGGCGGTATGCATGCGAGGGGTGCATCATGATGTTATAAACGAAAGATACGAAAGAAAGCGTATCTCACTGAACGCAAGATAGCGGGGCAGGGCAGGCCAGCTTAAGCCGGTTGAATGTTATTTAACCGCGGTTTCCGCTTCGACCTCATTGATGATCTCATCATCCACCAATACACGGCCACAGTGTTCGCAGGCGATGATCTTCTTGCGTTGACCGATCTCCAGTTGTACCTGGGGCGGGATGACGTTGAAGCAGCCTCCGCAGGCATTACGGCGAACCGGTACGACGGCCAGACCATTGCGGTAGGTGACACGGATCTTGTTGTATGCGCGCAACAAGCGATCTTCGATGTGCTTTTTGGCATCATCGGAAAGTTTGGCCAGTTCCTTCTCCTCTTTTTCGGTTTTCTCGATGATTTTTTCCAGCTCTACTTTCTTCTGTTCCAGGGCTTTCTGCTTGGTTTCGATCACCTCCTGAGCCTGGGCAAGCATTTCTTCCTTGGCCACCAGGTTTTTCTGGGTATCACCGATTTTTTTCTCGGACAACTGAATCTCCAGTTTCTGCATTTCGATCTCCTTGGTCAAGGCATCGTATTCCCGGTTGTTTTTTACGGTTTCCAGTTGTTTGTCATAGCGCTGGATCAAACCTTCGGCGTCCTTGATGTTGGCGCGGTGGTGGTTTGCTTCCTTTTTGATGTCATTGACTGACTCTTGCAGACGGTTGATTCGGGTCTGGAGACCGGCAATTTCGTCTTCCAGGTCACGAACTTCAATCGGTAGTTCACCTTTGAAAATTTCGATCTCATCGATTTGAGAATCAATGGTTTGTAAGCGGTAGAGGAATTTCAGTTTATCAGCGATGGATTGCTCTTGAACTGCCATATTATTTGTAGTAATTTACTGGATTCGTAATCTGCTTTGTGCAACGGACCGCAAAATTAGTAAATTTCTTGGTAATAATTTCCTGCAATAATTCGATCGTAAATTGTTCACTTTCAAAGTGTCCGATGTCTGCGATCACAATCTGACCGTCGGCATCGAAGAATTCATGGTATTTGAAATCCGCCGTGACAAATACATCCGCCTGTTGACCAATTGCCTGATCCAGTAAAAAGCCTCCGGACCCTCCGCAAACAGCCACTTTGTGCACCGGCTTATTCAAGAGCCGGGTATGGCGAATGCAATCCGTATTCATCCGCTGTTTCAGCTGTGCCAGAAAGTCGGTTTCATCCATTGGTGCGGACAATTCGCCGATGATACCGGCGCCAATTTCAGGATGATCGGGCGATTTCGGCGCCAGGATTTGCGTGTGGGCAAGATCCAGCCGTTCGGCAATTTTGGCGTTGACCCCATCATACATGTGGTCCAGATTGGTATGGATGGCATAGATCGCCAGGTGATGGCGGATGGCTTTCAGCAACGTCCGTTCGACATAATTGGCGCCAGTAAATCTTTTCAGCCCCTTAAAAACAATGGGGTGATGGGCGACGATCACGTTGTAACCCAGCGCGATGGCTTCGTCAATGACCGGTTCGATGGCATCGAGACAGGTCAGAACGCCCGTGATCTCCTGTTGGGGATCCCCGGTGAGCAACCCGGCATTGTCGTACGACTCCTGGTAAACCGGTGGAGCGATGGCCTCCAGGTGATCGATGAGCGTGCGTAATTCGGTCATTTGTTAAGTTTTTCAGCGATGCCGGTGGTTGAAAATCCTTCCTGGTAGGGAATCACGACGACCTGGCCGCCATATTCGGCCATTACTTCGGAACCGACGATCGTATCCGGCAGGTAGTCACCTCCCTTTACCAGGACATCCGGCTTTAGTATCCGGATAAGATCCAACGGAGTGTCTTGAGAAAATTCAACCAGCAGGTCTACAGGCTCCAATGCGCTGAGGATAAAGAGGCGCGAGGTCCGGTCCAGGATGGGCCGGGATGGCCCTTTCAGCCGGCGGATGCTCTCCGGACTGTTGACTGCCAGGACCAATTTATCGCCCAGGTTCTTTGCTTTGGTCAGCAGGTAAATGTGACCATAATGCAGCAGGTCATAACAGCCGTTGGTCAGCACTACCCGCAGGCCCTGCTGCTGCCAGGCAACGACCTGGTGCCAGGCCTGATCCCAATCGGCAAATTTAGGTGGGTTTATGTTCGGTACGTTGTGTTCCAACCGTGCTGCGGTTTAGAATTGGCAATAAGAATAATGCGAGTAATCCAAAGCCTAAGTTACAAATGATGCTGATGGTAAACCAAATGATGTTGGCCACCGCCAATCCATCGGTATCGGCAACGCCAAAGATCAGCAGCCCGGTTTGAATCATAAACTGATAGCTGCCCATCCCGCCCGGGGTCGGAACGATCATGCCCAAGGCCCCGAAAATAAAAATGACGATCGTTTGGTCCCAGGTAATGTGGGCCGTCGGCGCGAACCCCTTGAAACAAAAATAGGTCATGGAAATGTACAAGATCCAGATCAGCAGGCTATGAATGGTAAACCAAACTGGGCGCTCAATGCGGATGATGCTGATGAGACCGTCTTTCAGTCCCAGGTACATGCCTTTCATCCGCAATGCCAAATGATGGGTACTATTGGATATCCAGCGAATGGTAATCCAAATTCCGGTAATACCCAATACACCAATGATCACCAGAGGAATGACCCGATTGCCAATATCATTGAGTGAGGTCAGTTCCAGTAATTTGTCCAGGAGCAGGCGCCCTTTCAGGAAAAAACCGATGGCCATGATTAGAAAGAGACTGAGAAAATCCATTAACCGGTCGGTGACCGTTGTGCCTACCGATTGTTCGATGGGAATCTTTTCGTAGCGGGACAAAGTGGCTGGCCGAAGCAACTCGCCGGACCGGGGAATACCCATATTGGCCAGGTATCCGATCATGACCGCCAGAAAAGAATTGATCAGTTTGGGCCGGTAACCCAAAGGATGCAACAACATGTTCCAGCGGATGGCGCGGCTTAGGTTGCTGAACATAAATGCAACACAGGTAAGGACCAGCCAGATGACAGGTACGGATCTGAAATCGGCTACCGTCTCCTGGATGGTTGCGCCGTTTTTGCGAAACACCCAGAACAGGATGGCAAAGCCAACCAAAAAGGAAAGGGCAGACTGCAGGATGGCTTTGCGTTGAATCGCCAAGTTTAATCGTTTAATTGGTTGTTCTCATCCGGAAAGACCGTTACCGGCTGATAATCCCGGGCTTCTTCCGGGGTCATCCACGCGTAGGAGATGATGATCACAACGTCTCCAATTTCCGCTTTGCGGGCAGCCGCACCATTCAAACAGATCTGACCGGTGCCATGTTCTCCTTTGATGACATACGTCTCCAGCCGTTCACCATTGTTGTTGTTGACGATTTGTACCCGTTCTCCCTCCACCAACTGTGCCGCCTCCATCAACGCTGCATCGATGGTAATGCTGCCTACGTAATTAAGGTTGGCTTCGGTGACCCGGGCGCGGTGAATCTTGGATTTAAACATCTGTAAAAACATGGCGGTGCGAAATTAAAGAAACGAAAGACATTCCCATAAGGATGTCTGCGTTACTAAACAGTTAAGAGGGGTGGAAAGGTTCGATTAATGTAAAATGGGGATGGGGTAGTGGGGTAATGGGGTATGGGGTGCGAGGTGACGGGGATTGACCCCTCTGACCCCCTAAATAGATGGAGAAAATGCGCTTAATTTTATAACCATAAAAAAGAGTGCAAATGACTCGTCACCGAAGGAGCTTCACCGTAGCTCAGAAATTAGAAATCATCC
>JAGQXC010000102.1 GCA_020436785.1 Saprospiraceae bacterium
AAAGGAGACTGCTGCTTCAGTAGTCTCCTTTGTTTTTTAGGAAAATTGAGATAGATCACCCTTATTTGATTTGTCAATCAATGGAATTTTAGACACTTTACAGGCTATTTTATGGTTAAAAACGAAAACCACTTCATTCCATTGATCCCAATTAAAACAGATAAATCTATGTGTCGTTTGTATTGGTTCTTCCCGCTTTTACTTCTACTAAATTCATGTGAACACACTTCGGATCACCTTTTCCGCAAGATTGAACCGGGGCATTCCGGGGTTAAATTTGTCAATACCGTCGTTGAAACCGATGAATTGAACATCATCAACCTGGAATATTTTTACAATGGGGGAGGTGTTGCCGTGGGCGACTTCAATAACGACGGACTAGCCGATCTCTATTTCACAGCGAATCTTGCTGACAATCACCTTTACCTCAATAAAGGTAACTTCAAATTCAGGGACGTCACCGAAGAAGCCGGGGTAGCAGGACGGCAACGTTGGAAATCCGGCGTGGCAGTCGTAGATATTAATGGAGATGGTTGGCTGGATATTTACGTATGCGCCACCATTGCGGCCGATACCCTTTACCGGCGCAATTTATTTTTTATCAACCAGGGATTGGATGAGAATGGCGTTCCCACCTTTCTCGATAAAGCCGCCGAGTATGGCCTCGATAACGCCAGTTACTCTTCCAATGCATTGTTTTTTGACTATGACGGTGATGGCGATCTGGATCTGTATATCCTGACCAATGCGAAGCAACATAATATTCCGGTGGTTTACCGGGAAAAGGTTAACGACGGCACGGCAGAAAATACCGACATCCTGTTCCGCAATAACGGAAACGGTACGTTCACCAACGTATCTAAAGAGGCTGGCATCCGTTACGAAGGTTTCGGACTTGGCGTCGCAACGTGTGACATCAATAAAGATGGCTGGATCGACCTTTACGTAAGCAACGACTATCTGTCCAATGACATACTTTATCAGAACAATGGAGGCAAATTTGAAAATGTCATCGATAAGGTCATCAAGCACCAGTCGCGTTTCTCCATGGGTAATGACATCGCCGACATCAACAACGATGGCGAACCGGACATCATCACGCTGGATATGCTGCCGGAGGATAATTTGCGTAAGAAAACGGTGATGGGCGGCAACGGCTACATCAATTACATCAACGACCGTCGTTTTGGCTACACCCACCAGTACACCCGCAATATGCTCCAGGTCAATAATGGGGATGGAACCTTCAGCGAAGTGGGCATGCTGGCAGGCATCTACCAGACCGAATGGAGTTGGTCCCCATTATTCATTGACCTTGATAATGACGGATACCGGGATCTACTGATCACGAATGGATTTCCCAAAGACATAACCGATAAAGATTTCGTGAACTTCCGGACCAACTTTGGGTCCTATACCGATAAAAAAACCCTTTTAAGCGAAGTGCCGTCCGTGAAGGTGAAAAATTACATCTACCGCAACAACGGAGACCTCACTTTTAAGGACATGAGCGAAGCCTGGGGCATCGACAACGTTTCCTTTTCCAATGGTGCGGCTTTTGCCGATCTGGATAACGACGGTGACCTTGACTATATAGTCAACAACATCAACGACCCGGCATCCATCTATGAAAATACCCTCTACACCCCTTCAAAAAACCTGGATACCCTCAATCACTACCTTGAACTTACCCTGGAAGGAGGACCGGGCAATTCATTGGGTTTGGGTGCGAAAGTGTGGATAAAATATGGCGATAATCAGCTGCAATACCATGACCACTCCATTTACCGCGGCTACATTTCATCGGTAGACCCGGTGGTCCATTTTGGCTTAGGCCAGGCTGGTCAAGTAGACTCCGTCCTGGTGGTATGGCCGGATCGGACCACCCAATTGCTGACGGATGTCACCTCCAACCAACGTTTGAATCTTGAACAGGCTCAGGCCGGTCAGGGAACCATTCATTCCTTACGTCCGGCGAAACAGGCTCCCCGTCTATTCGCCCGGATGGACCGCCAGCTTGGCGTAGCTTATCAGCAACCCATGTATGATTTTATCGATTTTAATATACAACGCAATATTCCCCACAAATTCACGGAAAATGGTCCTGCCCTGGCCATTGGCGATGTCAATGGGGATGGATTGGAAGATTTTATCACGGGGAATTACAAGAATCAAAATATGATGCTTTTCCTACAACAGCATACAGGCGGGTTTAGAGAACAGGTCCTCATCCCCGGGGACCAGAAACCACAGGTGGATGGCGGACTGTTACTCCTGGATGTCGATGGTGACCGGGATCTGGATTTGTATGTGGTCAGCGGGGGCTTTGCCGACTCGGTAGGCAGTATGAATTACCAGGACCGTCTGTACATGAACAATGGGAAGGGCGTATTCAGTGAGAATCCGGACGCACTTCCTGATCTCACGGCCAGTGGCCTGGTCGTTCGTGCGGCCGATGCAGACGGAGACGGTGACCCGGATCTTTTCGTAGGAGCACGCGTACTGCCCGGGAGTTACCCACTGCCTGACCGCTCTTACCTACTGGAGAATGACCACGGCACGTTCAGGGATGTGACCCGGGAATGGGCCCCGGAACTGAGTACGGTCGGGATGGTGACGGATGCGGTATGGTCCGATTACAACGGGGATCATGTACCCGATCTCATTATCGTCGGTGAATTTATGCCCATTGAAATCTTTAAAAATACCGGACAAAAACTGGAGCGTGTGGAACATACCGGCCTGGAGCAATACAGCGGCTGGTGGAATAGCATTGTCAGTGGAGATTTTGACCGGGATGGTGACATGGATTATGCAGTAGGAAATCTTGGAGACAACAACACCTATCACGTATCGGCCGAGCATCCACTCAAGGCTTATGCGCTGGATATTGACAACAACAACAGTCAGGATGTCATCCTTGCCTGCTACCTCAAGATGCCTGATGGCCATTATGACCTGTGTCCGGTCAATCAATGGGAAGAGTTATTCTCCCAGAGCCCGGTATTCAGGAAACGCTTTTCCTATCATCGTGAATTCGGCATGGCGACCATCGACTCCATACTGACACCGGAAGAATTGGAGCGGGCAACCGAACGGGTGACGAATTATGTGCTGTCTTCCGTCATCATCAATCAGGGCGACGGTACGTTTAGAATGGAAGCGTTGCCGTTGCTGGCCCAGGTTGCTCCGGTAAATGGCATGGTAGTCAGTGATGTGAATGAGGATGCCGTTCCGGATCTGATCCTGGTGGGCAACGATTATTCCAATGAAGTATTCTCAGGTACGTTGGATGCCATGAACGGTTTGGTTCTCCTGGGTAAAGGTGATGGACATTTTGACGCCATCCCGGGAGACTGTGGATTCAGAGTGCCCGGAGATGCCAAAGCATTAGGCCGGTTGACGATGAGTGGGTACGATGTTTTGATCGCTACCCAAAATAAAGACAGTCTGATGATCTTCAAACGGACCGATGAACCGGAGACCATCCAGGTATTTACCCCGAATGCCAACGATCTGGATGCCCTAATTACTTACCAGGACGGAGCCAACGAACGCATTGAATTTTTGTATGGGGAAGGTTTTTTAACCCAATCCAGTCGGCGCCTCCGGATTACCCCATTGATGAAGTCGGTGGTCGTGACCGACCGGCAAGGGAAGCAGCGGATGATTTATGATAATGGCATGAGTACCAAATAAAAAAGTCCCGTGCCGGGTGGTACACGGGACAAACTCCTTTCAGCAGAATTGCTGTTCCAGGATGATGGTCAGTGATGGGAAGTATTGGTATGAATGAATCCCTTAAGATTTGCTGCGTACTTTGCCACTACCGGCAATGGCGGATTTAATGGAAGGTGTTCCTTCGTAGAGCACACTGCCACTGCCCGATACATGGACATTCAGATCATCACGGACATCCACTTCGCAATTTCCTGAACCGGCAATACTGACGGAACACCCATTCGTGGTGAAATCCAAGGCACGAACATTACCACTGCCACTGATGGTGACCTCCGTAGTCGTCGCCTTGCCGGCAAGCAGAATGTTGCCGGATCCGGAGATAGACAGATTGGCCTCCTCAGCTTGCAGATCAAGTTTGATGTCACCTGAACCGGAGACAGCCAAATCGATATCCTTGCTTTGAATTCCTTGTTCTCCAATGATCGAACCGCTGCCCGAAACGGCCAACTGGCGGATGTCACGCATTGTCACGTAAATATGGATGGCTTCGTGTTTGCGTACATTCTGTTCAAATCCAATATTCCACTTTCCGTTGCGAACTTCTTGTTTGATGTTGTCAATGATGTTTTGTTGTGCCTTGATCCGGACTTCCTGACGGGAGCCCTGGGTTAGATGCACGGTGCCTGAAATTGCTAATCCCAGCGAATTAAATTCATCCAGTGACAGGGTCTTTTCGACAACTGGCCCTTCTCCGCTGATTTGTCCTCGCCAGTTTTGAGCCTGGACGCTAAGAGCTGAGGCTAAAAGAAATCCGGTCAAACAGATGTGAAAGAAAATTTTCATCGTTATGGTTTTGTTATAGGACGTTGACTCCCCGGAAAAGGTTGCAAGTTCTAAGAAAATAGGTGGAAAAATTCCCGTTACTGAAAGTTTCGACCGGTACCGTTTATCTTTAAGTCATGCTTGAACTCGCTGCGATTGTCATCCTGGGTATCCTGGCCCAATGGTTTGCCTGGAGGTTCCGTGTACCGGCAATCCTTCCATTGATCATTACCGGATTGATTGTCGGCCCCATCTCCACCTTATGGACCTCTTCCGGACAAAAATGGATTGAACCGATCTTTGATGGTGAAAATGGCCTTTTCCCTGGCGAGTCGTTGTTTTATTTTGTGTCACTTGCCATTGGAATTATCTTGTTTGAAGGAGGTATGACCCTTAAGCGGGTAGAGATCCGTGGTGTGGGAACCGCCATCTTGCGCCTCATCATCATCGGGTCGGTGGTTACCTTCATCGGGGCCGGCATTGCAGCGCATTTCCTGGTAGGATTAAGCTGGAAAATGGCTTTCTTGTTTGCCGGGTTGATCATTGTAACCGGTCCGACGGTCATCGCGCCTATTCTACGCAACATTCCGCTCAACAAGAATGTAGCCACGGTACTAAAATGGGAAGGGATCCTCATCGATCCCCTGGGGGCACTCGTTGCGGTTTTGGTTTTCGAATTTATTGTATCCGGTGGGGAGGAGTTTACCCAACATGCCTTATTTCAATTTGGGAAAATCATTACCATTGGCGTCCTGATCGGAGCCGT
>JAGQXC010000606.1 GCA_020436785.1 Saprospiraceae bacterium
TCCAGTGCATTGAAGTCTTCCGCCCATGAAAAACCACACATTACACCAGCTCATCGAGGATCATCCGCAAGTTCCTTTTTTCCTGAAGCCCAGCTGGATGGAGGTGGTCTGTCCAGGTGAATGGGATGTGATCGCCCAGGAGAAAGACGGTAAACTACAGGCATTCATACCCTTCCGTTTGCGTAATAAATGGGGATATCGCATCGTCACCACGCCATATCTTACCCCGCATTCCGGACCCTGGATCGCGGAAGGGATGGATAATGGTTCAGCAATTGTGGAATTGGCCAAGCAAATGGTTGCTTACGATTATGTGCATTTATCCCTTGATCCGGTGTTAAAACACCCCGTTAGCTGGAATTCCTATCTGCAATTTTCGGCAGAGCCAACCTTTATATTGTCCGGATCCATGGACGACATTTACCCGGGTTTACAGAAAAAACTCCGTCAGCAGCTAAACCAAAGTCAGGGTCAGTTTAAAAGCAGAGCGATCGATGCAGATGCCTTTTTCGCCCTGATTTCTCAATCCTTCCAACGGCGATCCAGTCAGGTTCCATTTTCACGAACTTTGATCGGGCGGATAGTAATGCACATCCGGAAACACCGGTCGGGAGATCTCATGGGGGCATTGGATGCTAACGGTGAACTTTTAGCGGCAACCCTGTATTACGAAGACCAGAATTGCATATATAGCCTCTTGAGTGGACAAAACTATGCTGAAGGTCCACGTAATGCCCATAAATGGCTGCATTATGAGATCATCAAATATGGCATTGGACAACAGAAGGGCATCAATTTTATGGGCAGCAAAATTCCCGGCGTCGCATTCTGGAACAGTTATTTTGGAGCTGAGGTCGGGTATTATTACCGCATTAAAAAACATCCTGGAGGTTTCCTTACCCGCCTGGACCAGATGCGAAACTTTTGGTCTTTCTCCGGTTAATTCCAGGTCTTTCTGGATTGAAACAGCATCCGCAATCCCACCAGTCCGTAAGCCAGAACCAACAAGGGCTCTGCCCACCACCAGGTATATCGCGGGATTTCCAATTTCCGGATCAAAGGGTACCGAACAGGCAAAACGGTCAGTGTGCATAAGATCCAGATCATCACCGTCCACCAGCCATGCCAAGTGAGGAGCAGGGTAATTAGTCCCAGGTAGTATATCCCCAGTGAAGCGCTTATTAAGGCCAGTTTTAACCGGATCTTCCCGGGATAAATCAAAGCAGTCTGGGAGTGTCGGGTTTTGCGCTTCCACCAGGAGGCCCATGATTCAGGAGCTAAAGTCCGGGTCCACGCCTGTTGGTGAAAACAGACCTCAATGTTTTTGGGATCCACGGCCTGCACCAGAAAATCGTCGTCGCCGCTGGCCATTTCCGGATGCAGATCCGCAGCGAGAGCAACGTCCCGAAGTATCAGCAGATTGCGTCCAACGCCCATGTAGGCTTCTCTTTGCCGGGCAAATCCCAGGTATTGCAGGGCCACCCAGGATGTCTCAAAGGCCATCCACCGGGACTGCAGGGCAGATGTTCTCTCCAGGGGACTATAGCCCAAGATGCATTGGGAGGTTGGCCGGGTGCGGGCATCCATCATTTCGCGGATCCAGAACCGGGTAGCCGGACGGCAATCGGCATCGGTCATCAGTACCCAGGGCTTTTTTATCTGTTGGAGTCCATACTGCAAGGCGGCTTTTTTCCCGGGTAAATCCTTGATTCCAACCGGAGCATTGTAGCTGGACAGATGCGGATAAGAATCCTGCATTTCCTGCAAATATGTGCACAAACCGTCGGTGGAGTGGTCATCGATGATCACCACTTCGTAATCCGGATATTCCTGCTCACACCATGAAGACAGGTTCTGCCTGACCTCTTCGATCCCGTTTTTGACACAGATCAACAAGGCTACGGGTTCAGTTTCCATCTTTTCACCGGGAGCTATCGGTTGATTGAGGGCCTTAAAATAGTAATAGTAATAACCCACGAGGATCAGCCCGCTACCTATTGTTGCCCATAGAATCATTGCCACCAACACCCCGGGATTATGTATTTTTGAATGAATACACGAAACAAGTTACAAATTCACATGCGAGTCACCCCTACATCTAA
>JAGQXC010000103.1 GCA_020436785.1 Saprospiraceae bacterium
CACCGACCATTGGCTATGCACCCGATGCCGGGTCTTCGGCGTCACGCAATAGAACTGATACCCCTTCTCCCAGAGTGGATTGGCGTATCGTTTTATTTCCGCCCAGGGCAACTTGATGTTGCGGACGGTTTTGTCGTCATGATGCTGCGCCGTGATCGGCACCCCATAGTCATCCGGCCGGATGTACGGATTGGAGGACATGATCGCATTCGGCAAATAAGGAGTAGCCTCGGGACCTTCCCGATGGACAATAAAGTTCTCCCCATATTCAATGGCTTCCGGTTCCACCCGGTACGTCTCCACTCGACCGCTACGCGTCCACATCGGCTTCGATTCATTGGTTTCTTCCCAGAATGGATGTCGAGGATAGGTCCGGGTCATCACCATCCAGCCCTTTTCCGATTTCAACATCGTGTCCGCGTTATAGCCATAGGAACAGTTGCCGGCATCCAACAACCGTTGGAGATACACATCCACGCGATTGTCATAGACAAATTTAAAGTAATCGCGGAAGCGGCCATCCCCGGTCATTTCGGTGAGTTTGGCCGCGACGCCCGCCACCGTATCCAAATCGTTCCGCGTGTCATAGAGCGGCCGGATACCGCCCTTCCATACTTGGAACCAAGGATTTGATACTGTTGCCGTATGCTCAGGATACGTAAACTCCATCCAAGTATTGACGGCAAACGACACATCAAAATGATTGACATCCGATGTCATTTCCACTTCTTGATGCACAAGGCATTCATTATGCGGATCAACGTTCTTGACCATGTCATAATGGTGTTTCGAATTATTCAACACATTGACATTGGCCACCCATCGGAATTTACTCGGCGTCGGCATATGGGTCTTGCCGGTAAACACCCGACGGCCATACTTGGGCGTATTCACAATCAACGCCGTATCACCGTGATTCCAATACCCGACTTCTTCCCCATAATAGTAACTTCTGGTTTTTATTTCTTTTCCATGGGCATTGGGGTCCGTCGTAATATGAAACGGATCCTCTCCGGTATGCACAGCCAGACCGGATCCTGACCACGGCGTAGCCGCCCATGTACCTGCTTTGTAATTTCCAGACCAGGTATGGCAACCGCTACCGAATTTACCCATATTTCCTGAATAAATGAGCGTTAATGCCGCCGCACGACCGTTTTGTGTCATGTGGAAGTAATGGCAGACGCCTTCCCCGTTGTGAATAGCGGCCGGTTTGACCGTACCCATATCTCTGGCCCACCGGACGATTAAATCCTTCGGTGACCGACAGATTTGATGGACAGTATCCAAATCATAATCTTGTAGATGGACTTGGTACATTTGGAAAATCGGCATGACGTCCACTTCACGACCGGAGAGCAACCGCACACGATGAGTCCCCGTCAAGGCCGGATCAATACCACTTTTCTTGAAGTGCCAACCCACTAATTCTCGATGAATGGGCACCGCTTGATTTTTATTCAAATCCCAGACCATGATTCCCCCTAACCTGGCAATTTCCGCAGGCGTCAAAGTCTGCACTTTGCCGGAATAGGTTTTGGAAAAATCTGGAAATTGGTAATCTTTAATCACATCGCGCGGGTCTAAATACTGAAGGGTATCAGTACGAACCAGCAGTGGCATATCGGTGTTTGCCCGAACAAAATCAGCATCGAACAATCCCTCATCCACCATCATTTTGCAGGCCCCTAAAAAGAAGGACCCATCTGATTCTGGACGAATGGGAATCCAGTAATCGGCTCGATACGCCGTTGGATTGTATTCCGGGGTAATGACGGCAATTCGCGCACCTCGCTCAATGGATTCCAGTTTCCAATGGGCTTCCGGCATCTTATTTTCGACGAAGTTTTTACCCCAACTGGTGTTAAATTTACAAAATCGCATGTCCGCCAAGTCTATATCGCAATTTTGGGTCCCATTCCACCAGGGTTGTGAAGGATCCTGGTCGCCGTGCCAGGTGTAATTATTCCAATATCTTCCTCCCTGAGCATGCTCAGGACCAACTTTTCTCACGTAAGAATCCAATAAGGCTCCGCAACCTCCATTCATCCGGGTAATGCCCATTTTCCCAATAATACCCAAAACAGGCATTCCAGCCCGGAATTTAAACGACCGGACCCCAGAGCCCTTCATCATTTCAAGCATTTCCGGTGGATAGCCTTGCTCACGCAATTTGCGCGCCCCAGATTCTCCGCTATACCGGTTGGCGATGATAATCATGGCCTTAGCCAAATAGGTAAACGCAGTATCCCAGGACACCCGCAACATGTCGTCCAAATACCGCGCATTAAACTTGTATTTCGTTTGAATAGTAGGAGTGAACTCCGGACTCCCATCATCCATCCATTGTTTCCACCCTCGACGCATCAAGGGTCCCTTCAACCGGTATGGACCATACACTCGACGATGCATCGTAAACCCCTTTAAGCACATACGGGGGTTATGCGCGAACGTCCCACGGTTGCCATAGAGATCTTCATACGTTTGATGATCATAATTTTGCTCAACCCGCATCACGACCCCATTTCGCACAAACGCCCGAATGCGGCAGGCATGGGTATCGTTGGGGGAACAGCACCAGGTAAACGAACTGTCATATCGATATTGATCGTGGTAGACCCGCTCCCATGAACGGTCAGGATATTCCCCAAGGGGGTTACCCACTTCGATGACGGGCTGCAAGGCCGTTAAAGCCAGAGCCTTATCGGCTAATGCGACTGCCGCCACAGTCCCTGCAGAAACTTTCAAGAATTGACGTCTAGAAAGAAACATTAAAAGACCTCCTTTTTTTAAAAAACTCATTACGGATAGCCATAATTAATAAAGATTTCCGTAATTTGATTTCAAATCAGACCTGCCTTGCACCTCCTTTCTTACCATCCCGATTCAACCAACAATGAACAAACACTGGTCACCAGTGTCGCCACATTCATCCTCAGCTTTCTATAGCAATCTTTAGTCCAAAAAACTGGCTACGCATGATTATCATTAACTCATTGAAATTTTGAGATTAATTTAAATTACTGCTTATTATGGAGAAATACTCAGCCCGCGAAAAAAATCACGCAATGCTCGCAAAACCTTGAAATTTCAAGGCTGCATGTTTTTAGGTGAGGTCTTCAGTCGTTTGCATTTTGCAAAAAAATTGGAACCCCATAACCCTCAGCTAGGAATACCCATAAGCCAATCGTTCCCAGGAGAACTCATACTCGGCAGAAATTTAGATTTCCGCTTGTTGTATTAAAATTAAATGAAGGAAAAAAATTCAAAATGGAGGCTTGTGGAGCTCTTATTGACGACGAGAACATCTAGCAAAGAAACGAAGCACTCAAAAAACAATCAGGTACCCACAGACAGACTGAATGCTTGAGATGCAAGGCCTACTTAAAATTGATTCACATACCTCAAGTTGATTGAGCGGCTGAGTTTTTGCTTGACCCAACCTCACTTCAGACTCGGACAAGCATCTGCCCGACTACACCGGAGCTTGGGATAATGGGCAACATGATGGAATCTAAGACTGCCGACCGGCAGGCTTCTTAGGTTTAACAGTCACAATCCGATCGCTATCATTGAGAATGCGACGATCGTTTCTGCAATCAAAATCAAATTTGGGCTAGGATGATTTTTGAAGACGCACTGTGGGAGCAATCTCCACCCCTTTACCTAAAAATTCTATTCCCAAGGGAGGGTAGTCGTGCATTTCATGAGCACAACTGTGACCTGCGGCGAATTGGTGTGCAAAATTGGCAGAAAGATTCCCATTGGATTCAACGGTCACTTCACGGTTTTAAAACATCATTGTTCCGGCCTGCCCAACGGCTAACGTATAGATTCCTAGTGGGAGGATAGACACCCAATTTATGTCCAGGAGAAAATACGGTCTAGTCCAGGGGAAAATACGGTCTAATTGATACTCTCTTAATTGGCAACCAGATTCCGTTCTGAAAATCCTATCGAGGATGGATGAAAAGAACGTGTATCTCACAAAGAAAATGGATTGTTGAGGCAGGCATTCCCTGAATGCCATACTAAAACTTTGAAGAATTGGAAGAAGAAATCAGCGCGAATGATTTAAAAACCCTTGCCATAGATGATCTTATGAAATGCTTATGAAGCCAATTGAGGTAACGGAAAAGCCGGTTTTTTTCGTAAAAAGCGTAATGTTTCGATAATTCTCTCCGGCCGGCCCCAATCACTCCAAAGAACCCCTTGTAATTCGATGGTAGCCAGGTGTGAAACAATCCTTTCCAGGAAATTTTTTGAAAAATTTCTCTGGGGCATGGCCTGATAAATCCTCTCTAACGTCAAGGATTCTTGAGGCAATCCAATCGCTCTCCTGAGTTGATGAAAGAGTTCCATCATATCCGGACACCAGAGTTCCCCCAAGCTCCACAGTCGGCTTCCATAGGCTGTAACGATCATCGTATTCCAAATTCCCCCGTTCCGACTTAAAGTCTGAATCGTTTTTTGATCCGGTTTTTCAATAAATTCTTTCACCGTTCGGACAGGAAACCCCGCATTCCCTATCAACGATTGACCCGGACAGATCCATCCATACTCTCCTTCTGGAGAATTGGGCGTCGCACCCAGAAGGATGATCCGCTCTTTCAACCTGGTTACGGCTGAAACCGTCTCCTG
>JAGQXC010000607.1 GCA_020436785.1 Saprospiraceae bacterium
AATAAAGGGGAAAAAGATCATTGTGGGTACGTTGCCGGCGGGCACAAAATTCCTTTGCCTTGACGACGTCGAACGGTCTTTGCTTCCTACCGACCTGATGATTTGCGATGGAGAAAACAATGGCCTGTGCATTGCCGGGGTATTTGGGGGTGCCAACTCCGGAGTAACCGGGGATACGTTAAATATATTTATCGAGTCGGCCCATTTCAATGCAAAATGGGTACGACGGACCAGCATGAAGCATTTTCTGCGCACCGATGCGGCCATGGTGTTTGAGAAAGGATCCGATCCCAACATCTGTCTGACGGCGCTTAAACGCATGGTTCAGCTGATCCAGGACATCGCCGGTGGCAAGGTCTCCTCGCATCCGATGGATCTTTATCCCAAAAAAATCGAGCCCGTCAAAATTGACGTACACTACGAGAACATCCGCAAATTGATCGGAGTGGACCTGTCCAAGGAAGACATCAGGGATATCCTGAACGCCCTGGAGATCAGTATCGAAAACATCCATGAAGGAGGACTCACCGTTGAAATTCCTACCAATAAAATCGATGTTCAGCGGGAGGTGGATCTGATCGAGGAACTTTTACGTGTCTACGGATTCAACCGGGTGGAATTTGACGAATCGGTGCATTACACCTTTAATTATTCGGATTATCCCAGCAAACATTTTACCCGAAACCGGGTGGCCGATTACCTGGCGGCCAACGGCTACATGGAGGCGATGTCCCTTTCCCTGACCCCTTCCAAATATTACCAGCAATGGGCACAATCCGAAGTCGGGGACCTGGTCTACATTAACAATACCTCCAACATCCAACTCGACGCCATGCGTGCTTCGATGGTCCCGGGTGCCCTCGAAAATGTGGCTTACAACCTGAATCGTCAGGCGCAACGCATCCAACTCTTTGAATTCGGGAAAGTATACGGTCAGCGGGATGATTTCATCGAATCCGAACGATTGCAATTGACTTTATGCGGGAAGAAGCTTCAGGACCATTGGATTACCGGCAAACCACAATCATTCACCTTTTACGACATTAAGGCACACCTTCAGGAAATATTCCGGATTACCGGTGTTAAGCCGGATGGAATCACGGAGATCATGGAACATCCGCACCTCGATTTTGGCCTGGAATGGGTCATTGAAAATCAATTGATCGGCTTGGCCGGAGCGGTGAAATCATCCATTCGAGATGAAATGGGCATCAAGCCGGAGGTGTGGTACGGGGAAATTTTCTGGGATACCCTCTTTCCACTGATAGGGAAAGGTAAGATCAGTGTTTCCGACCCCAACCGGTTCCCCGGAGTACGTCGTGATCTTGCTTTGATCGTGGATGATGAAATCATGTATTCCCAATTGCAGGAGCGTATCCACAGTGTCGACCCGGATCATATCAAGGAAATCGGATTGTTCGATGTATTTAAAAATGCGGAAGTCCTTGGTAAAGGGAAGAAGTCTTATGCCATCTATGTTCTACTGGAAGACAAATCCCAAACCATGACCGATAAGCAGGTGGATAAGATCATCCAGCGCATCGTCACCCTGCTGGAGAAAGAAACCGGAGCCATTTTAAGGAAAGGTTAAAAATCAAGGGTGTGCAAAAACTTGCAAAAAGGTATTATTTTTGAACAATGTCGAATATTGTAAATCAGATCGAAAACATTGAATTTAAAATAAAGCAATTAGCCAGAAAGATAGAACTCATCAAGGAAGAGAATGCCAATTTGGTGAAGGAAAACATCGGCTTGCGGGAATTGTTGGTTGAAAAAGAACAGAAGACGCAGGCCATTCAAGCCCTCACCTTTGAAGGAGCCAATGCCCTCGACGAAGAAGCCAAGGGCAAAGTGCGGGAGGAGATTGATCGGTATATTCAAGAGATCGACGAGTGTATCAAGCTCATGAATAATCTTTAATAAACCTCATGGAGGGAAAGGAAACAAAGAGCATACAAGTATACATCGCAGGAAGATCTTATCCGTTGAAAGTAAATGAAGAAGACGCCGCTGCCATCATGAAGATCGCAGAAGATGTCAACGATAAAATCCAGTATTTTCAACGTACTTATTCCAATCGCGATAAACAAGACTGCCTGTCCATGGCGCTCTTGACGTATGCGGTGGACCTTTATAAAGCCAGGCTGACCAATACCGAGGGGCAAATGACCGACCGGTTAGGCAAACTGGATGAATTACTGACCACACTTCTCCATTAATCGTCGCGCGCTCCTGCATTCGTTTTTTTGCAGATTCTTTCGTACTGGCACCATTTATTACATAAAATTGAATTGAAAATGGAAGCAAGTACTTTAGGATTAGGTTTGATCATCGGATTAGTCGTCGGCGCAGCCATCGGTTTTGTGATCGTACGTATGCTGCTCAGCAGATCCAATCAATCCAAGATCGAAGAAGTCAATCAGAAAGCCGACCTGGCCATCCAGGAAGCCCGCGTAACGGCAAAACGGATCATCAGCGAAGCCGAAACCAAAGCCGATAAGCTGGTATCCAATGCCGAAAGCAATAACGAACGTATCAAGCTGAAGAAAATCCAGGAAGCAAAAGACAAATACAATAAGCTGCGGGCTGAATTTGATTCGGAAAAAGCCCAGCATAAGATCGAGTTGAAGGAGCGTGAGGTTGAAGTGATGGATAAAGAGAAAGAACTGAAAAGGCAACAGGATGAGTTTAAGTCCCGTGTGGATGCAGTTGAAGGCCGGGAAGCGGAAATGAATGCGGTCCGCGAAAACCTCGATAAGCAGTTAAAAATTGTCGCCAAGAAAAAAGAGGAGCTGGACGCCTCCATCGAGAAGGAAATCAGTCTATTGGAAAATATTGCCAAACTCAGCGAGGCGGAAGCGAAAGAGCAACTCCTGGAAGCCGTCAAAGGCAAAGCAGAATCCGAAGCCATGGCTTACATCAAAGAAAGCATGGAACAAGCCAAGACAACAGCCACCAAAGAAGCGAAGAAAATTGTGATCCAGACCATCCAGCGAATGGCCGCCGAATACACCATCGAAAACACCGTTTCGGTATTTAACCTGGATTCCGATGACATCAAAGGCCAGATCATCGGCCGCGAAGGCCGTAATATCCGGGCTTTGGAAGCCGCTACCGGCGCGGAGATTGTGGTGGATGATACGCCGGAGGCCATCGTGATCTCTTCGTTTGATCCCATCCGTCGGGAGATAGCCCGTCTGGCACTCAAACGGTTGGTTGCTG
>JAGQXC010000608.1 GCA_020436785.1 Saprospiraceae bacterium
CCATCCCCGCCGCCACCGTATTATTGGTCCCTTCATCGATCAGGATGACGCTGCCGGTCGCCCGGTTCTTGCGGTAAGCGTCGGCAAAGAGGGGTTTGGTGGTGCGGATGACGATGCGCGCAATGTCATTCATTTCGATTTTCGGTTGATTCATGTCGCGATGTAACGTATTGATGTCCAGGCGGTAGCGCACCTCCTTGACGATGCAACGCGCCTCCTGGGTGGTGTGCCGGAGGAGGTATTTGCCACGCAACTGCAAGGGCTTCGACTGGTCAAACCAACAGATCATCAGCTCAAGGTCCTGGGTCACTTCCGGTTGGTTGTTTACCCGGACGATCATATCCCCGCGGCTGACGTCGACGTCATCGGTCAACAACATCGTTACACTCATCGGCGGAAAAGCCTCCTCCACCTCCCCATCGAAGGTGTCGATGCGGGCAATGCGGGAGGTGAATCCGGAAGGCAGCAACATCACTTCATCTCCTTTGCGGTAAACCCCGCCATCGATGCGTCCCGCATAACCGCGGTAGTCGTGGTATTCATCGGTATTGGGCCGGATGACGTGCTGCACCGGAAACCGGCAGTCGATCAAGTTGTAGTCGCTGGCAATATGGACATTCTCCAGGTAATAGATCAGGGTCGGGCCCTCGTACCAATGCATCGGCTGGGACCGCTCCACCACATTATCTCCCTTCAGCGCCGAGATGGGAATGAATTGCATGTCGTGGATGTCCAGGCGCCCGGCAAAATGTTCAAATTCGTCCCGGATGCGCTCGTACACCTCCTGCTGGTAATCGACCAGGTCCATCTTGTTGATGCAGACGACCAGGTGCGGGATTTGCAGGATGGAAGCGATGATGGCATGACGACGGGTTTGTTCGACCACCCCATGGCGCGCATCGATAAGGATCAGCGCCACATTGGCGGTGGACGCACCGGTCACCATGTTCCGCGTATATTGGATGTGCCCGGGCGTGTCGGCAATGATGAATTTCCGCTTGGGCGTGCTGAAATAACGGTAGGCCACATCGATGGTGATGCCCTGTTCCCGTTCAGCGCGCAGGCCGTCGGTCAGCAAGGCCAGGTTGACGCCTTCTTCGCCACGGCGGGCGCTGGCTTGCTCGATGGCTTCGTACTGATCCTGAAAAATGGATTTGCTGTCGTATAATAGCCGGCCGATCAGGGTTGACTTGCCGTCATCGACGGAACCGGCAGTGGTGAAACGGAGAAGTTCGGTACTCATAAGTTATTTTGCTGTTCGCTGTTCGCTTAAATTTTGCCAAAAATTGCACGAATTGCCACGAATTGATTTTTCTAGAACGTAATACGGTGGTTTTATCAGAGGTTGAAATTTGGATGAAGATGTATTTAATTTTGCCACAAAATGCTCGAATTAACACGAATTGATTTTTTAAAAAGAAATCTTGAGATGATGTTCATAAGACGACTCGCTTGTGGATAAGACTGGATTGTCCAAAATTTATTATCAAACCCAATGAAAGTTTGGATAACGCCAAATAGTTAAGGGTCTGAGTAAGATGTTCATCTATAATATGACTTACAGCTTTTATCTCAAGAATTATAGTACTGAATACCTCAAAATCTGCACAAAATTTATGTGGCATGATAAAGTCTTTATATTGTATCTGGAATGCTTTCTCCCGCTCAAAGGGAATATTTTGTCTTTTTAATTCATATTCCAGCGCATCCTGGTATACTATCTCTAAAAACCCGGGGCCAAGTTCCCTATGTATTTCCATGCATATACCGATGATCTCATAACTTTCATCCTTATATAAAAGGCGACTCACGGATTAATAAATTTATTTCTCACAAATTGCTTTGATAAATATGAAATGACTACAGTATACTCAAAAAATTAGTGGAATACGTGTAATTCGTGGCCCATAGAAATTCATGGCCTTAAAAATAACCCTGCTTTTTCCGGTCTTCCATGCTCGTCTCACTCCTTTTATCATCCGCCCGTCCACCGCGTTCCGTGAGGCGGGAGGTAGCCACTTCTTCGATGATGTCGGCGACGGTGGTGGCCGATGAACGCCACACACCGGTGCAGGTCATATCGCCGATCGTCCGGCAGCGCACCAATTCGGTGAAAGGTTGTTCATCCGGTTTTTTAGGTATGTAATCACAGTCGGCCAGGAGGATGCCATCCCGTTCCAGGACGATGCGTTCATGGGCGAAATACAGGGAGGGCAAGGGCACTTCTTCCTGGGCCAGGTACTGCCAGACATCCAACTCGGTCCAGTTGGAGATGGGAAACACGCGGAAGTGCTCACCATGGTGCTTGCGGCCGTTAAAGAGATTCCACAATTCCGGACGCTGATTCTTGGGATCCCACTGACCGAATTCGTCCCGGTGGGAGAAAAACCGTTCTTTGGCCCGGGCCTTTTCTTCATCGCGGCGACCTCCGCCCAGGGCGGCATCGAACCTGCCCTGCTCCAGGGATTCCAGCAGGACATGGGTCTGCAGGCCATTGCGGCTGGCGTTGTATCCTTTCTCTTCCGTGAGCTCCCCGCGATCAATGGCATCCTGCACCGAGCCAACCGTCAACTTAAGCCCATAGTGGTCCACCAGCCAATCCCGGTAGTCCAGCGTCTCCTGAAAATTATGCCCGGTATCGATGTGCAGCAGGGTGAAGGGCACCCGGGCCGGATGAAACGCTTTCACCGCCAGATAGGTCATCAATATGGAGTCCTTGCCCCCCGAGAAGAGGATGACCGGATTTTCAAATTGTGCGGCCACCTCGCGAATGACGTAGATGGATTCGGATTCGAGCTCCTGCAGATGGGTTAATTGGTAATTCATAAGAAAAAAGGGTTAAAGAATAAAGGAAAAGGGATAAAGAATAAAAGGGAAAAGATAAAAGCGAGAAATCAAAAAGATGATCTGGTTTTGATTAAGCCGGCCAACATTTTGCTCACCCGAATTGCTTTTTGCATCAAATCATTGGCTTCTTCTTGGGATATGTATTTAATATTTCTGGCTAATATAATTTGGGTGCGAAGCTCTCCACATGACCCTTTCGCAATAAATAAGAATCGAATAAATTCTTTATTAGAACTTCGCTCGAATCCTTCAGCAATATTGCTGGGAATGGATAAACTGGAACGACAAATCTGATCCCTAAAGACAAAGTCATTATTCTTCTTAAATAACGCATGGATTTCTTCATAGAGTTGCATCGACAATTGCCAGACATACAGATCCTCAAATGATTTATTGGAATAATTGATAAATTGATCTTCGGCTATTAAAGTTTCATCGTCAGTATTCGAGTATTTAACTCTTTTTCCTTTTTCCTTTTTCCTTTTTCCTTCCCTGATATCTCGTTGAACCAATTGCCCAAATAAAAACCATACCGCCTCATCAACTTTTTGTTTCGTGGTATCGATCCGGATCTCCGGATTTTCCGGGGCTTCGAACGGACTGTCGATGCCGGTAAAACCTTTGAGCTCTCCGCGGCGCGCTTTGGCATAGAGGCCTTTGACATCGCGTTGTTCACAAATTGCGAGGGGTGTATCGACAAATACTTCGATGAAATCGCCGGGACCGATGATGCTCCGCGCCTGATCCCGCATGGCGATTGTTGGGCTGATGAATGAACAAATGGTAACGATTCCATTTTGGCAAAACAATTTGGCCACTTCTGCGATGCGCCGGATGTTTTCGGCCCGGTCGGATTCACTAAAGGTGAGGTTGTTGTTGAGGCCGGTGC
>JAGQXC010000609.1 GCA_020436785.1 Saprospiraceae bacterium
GGTTCAGGCCCCTGCACCTGCAACGGCTTACCATCGGCGGAGGCAGTCGTAAAACACCAAATCGGGCCAGGGGATGTCTCGTGATCCAACACCTCATCCACGCGCCAGTAATAGGTTCTGCCCGGTACCAGATCCGTCATGACCAAACGGGGATCACTTGTTTCTGTCAACCAGATCAGAGAGTCAGGCTCCGTGCCTGCCCATACCTGATGACTCAGTGCACACCGCGCGGGCACCCAGGACAACTCTATACCTACCGGAACGCACCCTTCTCCATCCGCCGGTACCGGAAGGATGGCAAAGGGCATCACCCCAGCCAATTCACCTTCCGGGTCCCATTGATCGCCAAATGTCCATGCGGCAGTGATGTCTTCAGGTTCCGGTTGACCCTCGGCAAGGTCCAGATTGTCCTTATGCCAGCGAAAATCAATCAGGTCGCGATGGGTATTGTGGTAATATACGCGCTCTCCCCATTGCAATGGTTCCGAGCCGGTGTGGTAAATGCCTTGGGCAGTGCTGAGGCCTTCACCAAGGTAACAATCGACCAGATAAAAGGCGGCATCCCGGTGATAGCGGCCCAACGCTGTCCCCGGATCGCCGTCCAAACGGGAGCGACGGATCACTAGCTTCTGGTCCTTTCCACCGCTGCCATCGTGCCAGATGCTGGCCGTTGAATTATGGCCAAAAAATTCGCTGTCGGTGATGTAACAATATCCTCGCGGAGCTACGTAATCCACATAGCCTTCAAAGTAACAGTGGCTGTGGTAAAACATGCCTCCTTCCGTATTCCACAAACTATGGGTATCGCCGCCGGTGGAGATTACATTGCAATAAATAATCTTTATCCGGTGGCCGCCTCCGCGAATGGCAAAGGAGTGGTCATGGGGATCCGGATCGTCCGGATATTTATCGGCAAAATCATTGCGAATGGTCAAATTGGCAAATGTCAGATCCGTAACTCCTTGGCGGATGTTCACCGTAGCTGCACCCCAGTCATCGGGATGTTCTTCCCTCCATCGGCGGCGTAAAACGGCCGCCGTAATGATGGTGGAGTCGCGATGCTCCCCGATCAGGGTGATGCCGCTTTTTTCAAAAAATAATTTTTCCTCATAGACGCCTTCCCTGATCAAGATCCGGTGGCCTTTCTGATTCCCGGTAGGAGCGGCTTGAATGGCCTCCTGGATGGTTCTGAAATCTCCTGTTCCATCCGGCGCCACAACGGCATCGACGCATTGGCCGGAAAGGGTAAAACAATAAAAAGCGGCAAAAAGACTCGCCAACCACCATGCACGAAGGCCACAAAGACTGATATGGCAGGTTTGGAAAATCATGGGGATAGCAACAATACTTTTTGGATGGAAACATGCGCGTCCTGAGTGAGCTTCAGCAGGTATATTCCGGCCGGATATCCCGCGACATCCAGGCGTAATTCCTGACCGTTATCCCAACCCTGAAGGAATGTGTACAACGGAAAGCCTTTGCCCTGCATATTTAATAATTGCACCGTGCACAAGCCTGGTAACGATTGCCGGCAATGGATGGTGATTTCATTTGATGCGGGATTAGGCGTGATTGACCAGCTTTTATCCAGCAGTGAATTGGCTACGGATGTCAGGGCGGCAAAATTGATCACAATCATTCCGGTGTCCACTCCGCCTTGCAGGTCCACGACCTCGTACCATAATGTATCCGGGCGGGCCGGATGGCTGGGTGCGATGTAGCGGATACTGTTTTCCTTGGTGATGTATGCGCCCTGGATGCTGTTGATCACGACACCGAATCGCAGTGAATCGCCGTCGGGATCTTCATCATTTTCAGTAGGAGTCAGTTCTATCGATCGTTCCTCTTTAGCCAGGGTAACCCGGTCGGTTATCGCAACCGGCGGATGATTTCCGGGATCATTGAACGGTCCGGCTTCATTCATAACCACCGTGGGAACACGCAGAACTTCGTCGGCTGAAAAGGAGTAATAGTCGGCGGGTATAAACCCTTCACCAGCACTCTCCCGGTCTCCTGCACAAAACTCATAGACATTGTCGACCACCACCAGACTGGGGTCCTTCTCTCCTTTCCCGGTGTCATCGATGTAATGCGGATTCTGACAATTGCGGAAATAACAGCGCTCGATGACCACGTCGGACTCAATCCGGGCCGCCACTCCCGAGGCGCCGACATTCTCATAATAGTTGTTGTACAAGTGTACATCTCCGTACCGCACCCTGGGCATCCGCTGGTTGACTCCATTAGCAATGGTGCCGTCAAACCAACAATGATGGAAGGTTGCCTTGAGATGATCGCGGTCCTGGACAGACTCGTCACTGGAACCAATCAATGAAACCTTATTGTGATCGGTAAAACGGGTATATGAAACCGTTGTATAATCGGCTACCAGGGTCGAACCATCACTGCGGATGTCGAGCAATCCATCGGCACTGGCCGCCAGCCAGCAATGATCCACCCACACATGCTTCCCGTAGATGGTGATGGCGTCGGTACTGTGTGTTTTGCCATCCCAATCGCCGTCGTAGGTATCCCGGATAATCAGGTTGCGAATGATGACATTGTCTCCTTTGATCTGCAGGCCCCCAAAACGAATGGTGGCATGCAACCCAATCCCGATGATGGTTTTATTACTGCTAACAGTGACCTGTTCGTATAGGCTTAGTGCAATCGTGTCCACAATCCGGATGGTATAGGCATCCGGAGCGCCGGCATAGGCCAACAGTTCGTTTCGCGACGTGACCGTTACGGTTTCACCGGATGCCCCTCCGGTGGTGCCGGCCTGGAAATCCGCCCAACCACCCGAAGCGGCCTGGCCATAACCTATGGTACCGATGGCCAAAACAAGGAGATTGAAAAATATGGTTCTCAGCGTATGAATCATGAAGGTATTTTGGCGGTTCAATTGAATCTTATATTGGCTTTTTCAAACTCAAGGCTGGCAAAGATGAATGGTCCCACCCCTTTGGGATCGTCCTGGCGCACCGGTTCATTAACATAATACTCGTAGGACCCGTCGCGGTAGGGATTTCCTCCCAAACCGGCCACGCTGCAACACCTGGTAAGGTGCACTTCTCCGTCATTTTCAATTTCAATGAATTCGGTCAGGATCGCCTGGTAACTTTCGCGGGCATATTGGTTGTAAGAGGCATCCAGGTACCCTTTCTGAGCTCCTTTGATCATGGTGTAAACGAACATACAGGAAGCGGTAGCTTCGAGGTAATTCCCGGGCATGGCCGGCTTATCCAGGATCTGCCACCAAAGCCGCGATTCTTTATCACGGACCTTCAGGACCGCGTCCATGGTACGTTGTAAAATGGAAATCAACTGCTTCCTTCCGGAATGGTCCGCTGGCAGATAATCCAGGACATCAACCAGTGCCATGGCATACCAGCCGATCGCTCTTCCCCAGAAATGCGGAGAACAGCCGGTTTGTGGGTCAGCCCAACTTTGGATATGGGATTCATCCCAGCCATGATAAAGCAATCCGGTTAAGGAATCCCGCAGGTGGGATTCGGCCAGACTGAATTGAAAAACCACTTCTTCATACAATTCCGGAGTCTGAAAGTCTCGCGCATATTCCGCCAAAAATGGTTCGCCCATATACAGTCCGTCCAACCACATCTGCCACGGATAGCGCAGCTTGTGCCAGTATCCGCCATCCCGGGTTTTCGGTTGCCATTCCAACTGCTTTTTCAGGTTTTGAATGCCGGACAGGTATTTCGGTTCTCCGGTTTCCCGGTAAAGCGGCAATAAAAAGATACCCGGACAAACGTGATCGATGTTGAAATCGCTCAGCTGGTAATCGCGGATGCTACCATCCTGCCGGATCATGGTATCAGCATAGGATCTTGCGTAGTCCAGGTAGACCGGATTTTCCAATTGCAGGCCGGTCATCCACAGGGCTTTCATCATGATGCCCTGGGTATAGTTCCATTGAGGAGTCTCCGCATCCACCATCCAGGCCTCCGGATGCCGCTTCATCACCGACAGCGCCATGCGCTCCGACCAGGCCTTGTCGTTGCTGATGTCGTGGACATCCACAGCCCGGGATTTCAGGACAGCGCTTTCCGTGCGTGACTGGCATTGACAGCATAAGCTCCAAACGAATAAACCAAATACCAGCCAATTAACATTTGAATTCATCTTCATATCCGTACAATTTCAACCACCTGATTCCATCCTCACGGTTGCAAACCGGCAGACACGACGCCGTTTCACCGGTGTTGCCTTCAATTTCAAATGTAAATTTTGCGTTGGCGGGCATCTATTCCAGAATTACCTTTTCTCCCACCTTTTATAACATTCCCATCAGCCAATCCACATTTCCTGTTAATTTCAAAAATTCTTTTGCTCAAAATCCAGGTGCAATGATTGGCAGATTTTCAATCGCATTTCAGTGCTGTATTCTTTGTAGTGTCCTTACCATCCAGGCACAAGACACCTTATTGCTTTATCCGGCCGGCCAACCCATGCCGTTTGGGCCGGCGCCTCACCTGATCACTCAACTTGTTCCGATGGAAAAGGCTACCGGCAGTGCGGTCATGATCTGCCCGGGAGGAGGCTATGCGCATCTGGCCATGGATCACGAAGGAAAACAGATTGCCCAATGGTTCAACTCCCTCGGCATACAGGCCTTCATCCTGCAGTATCGATTAGGAAAAGCAGATGGAAGCGGATACAAACATCCGGATATGCTCCATGATGCCCAACGAGGAATGCGGATGATCCGGGCCCATGCAAATGAATGGGGCGTGGACCCCAAACGGATCGCCGTGATGGGATTTTCTGCCGGCGGTCACCTGGCATCAACCCTGGGAACTCATTTCGACTTTGGGGCCATGTCCAGCAGTGATCCCATTGAACGAATGTCCTGCCGTCCGGATTTGATGATCCTTTGTTATCCTGTAATCAGCCTTAACCAACCCTGGACCCATGTGGGATCCCGGCAACATTTACTGGGACCGGATCCGGATCCGGAGGTGGTGGCTTCCCTGTCCAACGAATCACAAGTGACAGCAGATACTCCACCAACGTTTTTATTCCACACCGATGCCGATAGCGGTGTCCCGGCAGAGAACAGTGTTTATTTCTACCTTGCTCTGCGCAAAGCCGGCGTTCCTGCGGAAATGCATATTTATCAGCCCGGACGTCATGGCGTAGGATTTGCGCCGCAGGATGCGGTCCTCAGCACCTGGAAAGAACGCCTCCGGGACTGGTTGATGACGCAAGGATGGATGAAATGAAAGGTTGGGGGTTAAGGATTGAATGTTGAGGCCACACCGGAAATACCAATTTCAACAAACTGATTGTCATTCCCGCCCGAACCCGTCCGTACTGGCACGGGCGGACGACGTCAGTCGGGCAGGTCGACTGCAGACGAAGAATGAGCCGAAACGGAAAAATCCAAATAAGATTGATTATTAATTATTAATATATTATAAATTTTCAAATAGATCTCTCCGCTCGTCGCTTTGGGGCGACTCGGTCGAGATGACAGTTCGTTTTTTGCATTTCCGGAGTGCACTCAATGTTGAATAAAAGAATTATTTGGCAACCAATCCCTGAATATCTTTCTCGAAGATCCGGTAACGCTTATACACCTTACCACCCAGTTTCTCATTTTCAGCCCTCATTTTAGTGTTGGTCTCCAATTCGAGATGACTGTCGATGAATTCCATTTTAGCCTTTTGACACTCCCGCAGCATTTCGATACCCAGGATGGTATTCAGTCCGGTATTCCGGTAATCTGCCCGGATGGCCCCCAGCAGCAGATCAAGCTGTTTGGTTCGCTTCTGAGCGCGCCAAATCTGAAAAATACCAAATGGAAGCACTCTACCACCGCATTTCCGGATGCCTTCACTGATGTCAGGCATCGCCAGGATAAATCCCACCACTTCTTTTTTGCCTTTCTCAATCACCTTTACGAACCGCGGATCAAGAACAGGTAAATACCGTCCGGCCAACTCATTCATCTCTTCATCCGTCATCGGGGTGAAGGCATAAATATCCTTGAAGGTCTCGTTCACCAATTGAAATACCGGCTTAATGTATGGTCTGAGTTGAAGTTTGTTTTTAAAACTGACTACGTGCAGTTGCCCGCTGTTTCGCCTGGCCCGCTCATAAATCCTGTTGTAAAATTCCGGGATTTCCTGTGGCACATCAAGTTTGTACACAACCAGATCGACCTTTTTCACGAATCCGGCCTGCTGGACAAAATCCACCATGTATTCAAAATTGAAATTGGTGGCGATGACCGGGGAATATTGAAAACCCTCGATTAACAATCCCTGGGGATCCTTATCGGAAAACCCCAAAGGTCCAACCAATTTTGTCATGCCACGCACCTGTCCCCAGGCTTCCACGGAACGAATCAGTTTTTCGGCAACTTCGTAATCTTCATAGGTCTCCAGCAAAAAGAAACGTGCTTCCTTCAGATTTTCCGCTGCATTGTACTGATGATTGATAATGCCCATAATCCGCCCGACCGCTTTCTCACCGCGATAGGCCAGCATCAGGATGGTATCGGAGTGGGAAAACGCTTTATTTTTTACAGGGTTAAAAAATACCGCTTCATCCATGTAAATCGGTGGCACCCAGTTTGGGTGATTCCGGTGAATTTTTGCCGGCAAATGAATGAAGGTATGCAGGTCTTTTTTACTCCTGACTTCCACAATACTTATTTCCATGATTTCACAACATTAAGATGATACTTTGAAAGTAAATCGTAAAGCATAGCCGAAAACAGGTAAATGATCGGGGTAAAGAGGATACCACCAATCACATCGATTGCATAATGTGCGGCAATGTAAACCGTCGATAAAATCAACAAGGCAGCCACCGGGACCACCAGAAAAATCCATTTTCTGGCATATAAATAACACATCCATACCAGCATCAGACAAAGACTGACATGGGAACTCGGGAAGGCTCCTGTCGGTCTTTCAGCTACCTGTTGAATCATCCGGATCAGCGGTTCGAAAACATATCCACCGGGGACATTAATTAATTCTTTAGAAAAATAATATTGGGGACCAACGACCGGAAAAAAAGAAAAAATAAGGTAGTAGACCAATAGGGAATTAATGATGATAAAAGGAA
>JAGQXC010000104.1 GCA_020436785.1 Saprospiraceae bacterium
AAGGCCGAACTTAACAGATAAGTCAAAAATACAACCTCCACCGGCTTAAGCGATTCGGTACCCTTAACCCTTTTCAATTCGATCGTTGATGAGAAACAAAGCAAGGTAGATAAAAAGAAGCAATCCCGGCGGCGGTTTAATAGGTAGAAATACCCAACCGGCTATTCACCCTTTGCCACCATCTACCCATGCAACCGGGCTGCAGGATCGACCGGATCCAAAACAAGTTCCATCCAATCCGATGTAGAGGATCAGGTTACAGCTCATCCAATTGATCAAACTCCTGTTTCTTTTCGCTGTACCACTTTTGAAAGGCATCCGGCGTTTGCATCATTTCCTGCATGGATTGCATGGCTGTTAGATGAGCGCTATCATTCTTTTGAAACATCTCCTTGCCATGAGCCTGACTAAGTTTGGCCATCTCCTCGAAGGAATCAGCAAGAAATTCCTGGTCACAGGCGCCGCCTAATTGCCGGCAGGTCATTCGTTTCATAGGTTTACTGATTTATCTATGCTGTTTGTAAAATAAATCTTTACGTTTTAATACAGGAAAAAATGCCCTCTTTTTCGATCATGAACAGAACCGATGATATGGCCGCTTCCAAACCTTTTACTTTGCGCAGATCCTGATTCCACCATTCGTTTTTTGCCAGAATTTGTTCGACCATCAGTCGAACGTCTTCTTCACTTCCGTCGCAATCGCCCCAAACAAGTCGCATAAATTCCAATTCTTCCTGACCATCATTTAAAGGTATGGAAGTCCCCTGCCACGATCCCTGGTAAAAACGGATGAGGCAGGCGAATGCGATGACCAATCGCCGGGGCAATCGTCCGGACAAGTCATAGAAGCGCAGTAATGAGGGTAAGACCCGGACCTTGAATTTGGAGATGGAGTTCAAGGAGATGCTCAACAAGCGGTGATTGATGTAGGGATTGCGAAATCGATCGAGGATGTCTTCCGCATAACGCTCCAAATCCGCGGCCGGCCCGTCCATCGATGGAATGATCTCCTCGAATAGGATCGCACGAATGAATGCACCGATTACCGGATGTTCGACCGCCTCCCGGACACTTTCAACACCTGCCAGATAGCCTACCGGCACCATGGAGGTATGTGCACCATTAAGGATCCGGACCTTTCGGGTACGGTAGGGTGTCAGGTCATCCGTATAGACCACATTGAGGCCAATCTGGTCCAGAGGCCACTCCTGCCGAATGGTCTCCGGCGCCTGAATGGCCCATAAATGGTAGGGTTCTCCTTCGGTGACCATCTCATCTTTGAATCCCAGGGATTCCCAAACCTCCGGTAACCGGTTTTTCTGAATTCCGGGCACAATGCGGTCCACCAGCGTATTGCAAAACCCATTCGCGGATTTAATCCAGCGGGCGAAGCCCCTTTCGAGCCGCCAGGCATCGGCTTGCTCCAATACGGCATCCCGCAAAGCATCCCCATTGGCCTCGAGCAATTCACATGGTAAAAGAATACACCCGGCGGAAGTCCTCCCTTCAAAATGCTGGTACCGGTGATAAAGCCACCGGGTCAACTTTGCAGGGAATTCCTGGGGAGGGTCGTCGTCCACGCGATCGGCAGCATTGAGCCGGATACCGCTTTCCGTGGTATTGGAAATGATGTAGCGCAGGTCCGGCAACTCTGCTGTCGCCAGGTAGGCATCCCAATCCTGGTGAATATGCACAATTCGTGTAATGCATTCAATACGCTCCGTTTTGTCCACCAAAGTACCCCCATCAATGCCTTTGATGCGTACATGGTATAGACCATCTTGTCTTTTCCAGGCTTCATAATCCCCTCTGGTGGTGGTTTTCACTACGATTACGCCCAGGGGTCTGGCTGCTTGCTGATTATAACGATGAATGATCCAATCCACAAAACACCTCAGGAAGTTACCTCCCCCGAATTGCAGGATGCGCTCCTTAGGTCGGGGAGCATGGATGATCGTGCGGTTTAATTGCTTGAGCATGGCAACGTATTTAGGTGCTTACGGGCTCTCTTCTTCAGGTATCTGAGCAGGGCAAATCCTCCTTACTTGGTTTTCCCAGGATGGCTATCACGGATACACTTAGCCTATCCTTCAACCTTTCATTCAACACTCAACATTGAGGCCACTCCGCAAAAGACGGATAATATTTATATCCGAAATTTTTCCTTTAAAGCACGGTCAGCAAGTAAATAAGAATAACATTGATATTCTGATACTTACATATATAATAATATTTACCTGTATGTAATCCCACCCCTGTTTCCCCTCCCAGGAGGGGACTCCCTTCGAAATGGGTATTTGCGGAGTGCACTCAACCTTCAACCCTCAACCCTCCTATAAAGATACTCCCCGCTTCCAGGGGATAAAATCATCCTGCCCCAAACGTTCGGCATGAGGAACCGCTTTTCCGCTGGCCACATCGATGATATAGGTCAGCAATTGCCTGCCTTTCGATTCAATGGTATCCTCGCCGGAAATAATGGTACCGGCATTGACGTCAATGATATCCGCCATCCGGCTAGCCAGGTTGGTATTGCTCGCCATCTTAATGGTTGGAGCCACCGGATTGCCGGTCGGCGTGCCTAGTCCGGTGGTAAAAACGATGATATTGACCCCTGAGCCAACCATGGCCGTAGTCGATTCTACATCATTGCCCGGAGTACAGAGTAAATTCAATCCTGCCTTCCTGACTTGTTCCGTGTAGTCCAGCACATCGGTCACCGGGGAAGTTCCGCCTTTCTTTGCCGCACCGGCTGACTTCATGGCATCGGTAATCAGGCCATCCCGGATATTGCCGGGCGACGGATTCATATCAAAACCAGAACCAACCGCTTGTGCCCTTTGCGAATAGGCTTGCATGATGCCCGCAAATTTGTGCGCTGTTTCCTCATCCATGCAACGATTGATCAATTCCTGTTCCACACCATTTAATTCGGGAAATTCGGAAAGGACGGTCGTGCCACCCAGGGCCACCAGCAAATCCGAAGCATAGCCCAGCGCCGGATTGGCTGAAATGCCTGAAAATCCATCCGAGCCTCCGCATTCGAGGCCCAAGACGAGCTTGGAAAGTGGTGCAGGCTTGCGCTCCAGGGCATTGGCTTGAGTGAGTCCGACAAATGTCTTTTTCACCGCTTCGGCGATGTATTCGCGTTCGGAAGCACTCTTTTGCTGTTCCAGGACGTAAACCGGCTTAGCCAGGCCAGGAGCAAATTCCTGAAGCGCTTCTTCGAGCATTTGGTACTGTGCATTCTGACAACCCAGGCTGAGAACCGTAGCTCCGGCGACATTGGGATTGGCAATATAGCCGGCCAAAAGTCGTGTCAATGCGCGGGCATCGTCCCGGGTGCCGCCACACCCTCCTTCATGAATTAAAAATTTGATGCCATCCACGTTATGAAACAGGCGCTGATGAGCCAATTCAGCCGCTTCACGGATCACCGAAGCCTCCAGCAATTCCGTCTCGGTGGCACCCCGGCGATACATGTGGATCAATTGCTGGGTATCGACTGAAAATTGTTTGCCACTCAGGTAGCCCAATTGTTCCACCATAGCATCCTGGACCACTTTGATGTTGCGGTTTTCACAAAATACCAGGGGGATCACTAACCAATAATTTCTGGTACCGACCTTGCCATCCGGACGGTGGTATCCCATAAAAGTACTGCCGGCAAATTCAGTTACATCCGGTGCCTCCCAATCGGTATTTCGCGTCCCTACCGCGTACGCATGAGCGTCATGGGCTACATTTTCCCGGCTGATCCGCATGCCCACAGCGATCGGTTGAGTGGCCTTGCCCACCAGCACGCCATACATGATGATGGCATCACCACTGGCAAAAGCTTGCCCGGCAAATTTGTGTTTAGCCGGTATGGCTTCCCGGATCCGGTAAGCCGTTCCTGCCAGGGAAACCGCATCACCAGGTTTTAAATCCTGTAACGCAACAATGACATTATCGCGAGGATGAACTTTTAGAACTGGATCGCCCACTTATTGCAATTTGAAGATTGGTAATCGATCATTGACGAATTTCCCGGATTAGGGATAACGCATTGCGAACTTCCTGCTCGAGCCCGGCAAAATCACGGTCTTTGATCACTTGTTTCGAGATCAATTGGGAACCCATACCCACACAGGTCACCCCGGCATCGAACCAGGATTTCAAACTTTCGCGGGTAGGAGCGACGCCACCTGTGGGCATGATGCTGGTCCAGGGTTGAGGTCCAAGTATCGCCTTGACAAAATCCGGCCCGTAGGTACCACCGGGAAATAACTTGACAATTTCACACCCCAGTTCTTCCGCCCGGCAGATCTCGGTCAGCGAACCACAACCGGGAGACCACAATACTTTTTTCCGGTTGCAAACAACGGCAATGTCTTCACGCAAAACCGGAGTAACAACAAAATTTGCCCCTAGTTGCATGTACAGACTGGCAGCACCCGCATCGGTCACCGAACCCACTCCAAGGATCATTTCCGGAAGGGCTTCCGCACAAAACTTATTCAGTTCTCCAAAAACTTCATGGGCAAAATCACCCCGGTTGGTGAACTCCATTAACCGGGCGCCTCCCTGGTAGCAAGCTTTCAGGATCTCCTTCCCAAGCTCAACGTCAGGATGGTAATAGAGCGGCACCATGCCATTGGAAGCCATGGTTTGCGCAACTTGTAATCGGGTAAAACGGGCCATAATGAGATTAAGGATTTCGGCGTTTTGATTTATGATTTCGAATTCATATTAACTTCAACACTCAACACACTCATTCAACATTCAACATTCAACACTCAACATTTCTATCGCGATACCCGGCCGCTCGCATCTCCTTTCATCAGTTGTTGGACCTCCGCGACGGTTACCAGGTTGGCATCCCCGTAAATCGAGTGCTTCAGACAGGAAGCGGCCACCGCAAAGTTAAGCGCTTGCTGATCATCGGGATAATTAATCAGTCCATAGATCAGCCCACCCATAAAACTATCGCCTCCGCCCACCCGGTCCACCATATGCGTAATGTGGTAGGTGGGAGCCGTCAGCAAATCCTGCCCGTTAAAAAGGACCCCGGTCCAGGTATTGTGAGAAGCGGAAATGCTCCCCCGCAACGTGATAATAGCCTTTTTACAGCGGGGAAACCGAGTCATCAACTGACGACACACCGATTCGTATGCCAGGGCATCCATCGATTCTTCATCCGTCACATCGACGCCTTCCGGATGGATACCGAAGTGCTTCTCGGCATCTTCTTCATTGCCCAGGATGACATCACAGCCGGCGACCAGATCCGGCATCACTTCCGATGATTTTTTTCCGTATTTCCACAGATTCTTACGGTAATTGAGGTCGGTGGACACCGTTACCCCCATCCGGTTGGCCACCTCAATGGCCTCCAGTGTGGCCTCTGCGGCCCCCTGGGAGATGGCCGGTGTAATGCCGGTCCAATGAAACCATTGCGTATCCCTGAATACCACTTCCCAGTCGATCATACCCCTGGTGATCGAAGCCATTCCACTGTGCGCACGGTCGTAGACTACCTTACTTCCGCGAGCCATGGCTCCCATCTCAAGAAAGTAAATACCCAACCGTTCTCCTCCGCGTAGGATATGCCTTGTTCCCACCGATCGTTTCTTCATTTCCATGACGGCACATTCACCAATTTCATTGGCAGGGATCCGGCTGACAAATTCTACCGGTAACCCAAAATTGGCCAGGGAGACGGCAACGTTTGATTCTCCGCCCCCATACACCACATCCAGGGAAGCGGCCTGTGAAAACCGTAAAAATCCCGGCGGTGTAAGACGTAACATGATTTCACCAAAGGTGACGATATTCTTCATGGTTGATTCCGATTAAGCGAACTCAAAATAATGTTTCGCATTGTAATAGCAAATATCCTTGACCATTCCTCCCAGCCACTTCGTGTCATTCGGTAGTTCACCTTGATGAACGTCCCGGCCTATCAGATTACACAATATTCTGCGAAAATATTCATGCCGTGGAAACGACAGAAAACTCCGGCTGTCGGTCAACATACCGATAAAACAGCTCAACAGTCCCATATTGGAGAGGGCATTTAGCTGGCGCTCCATACCATCCTTTTGATCCAGGAACCACCAACCTGATCCAAACTGCATTTTACCCCTAACACTGCCATCGTTGTAATTACCAATCATCGTTGCCAGGATCTCATTATCTGCCGGATTCAAATTGTAAAGGATCGTTTTGGCCAATGCGTTATCATTATCCAGCCGGTTGAGAAAAGCAGACATGGCGGTGGCTTGCGGGTAGTCACCGATGCTGTCAAAGCCGGTATCCGGACCCAACTCGCGCAGCATCCTGGTGTTGGCGTTGCGTAAAGCACCCAAATGAAATTGCTGGACCCAGCCATGGCGAGCATATTGCTTTCCCAATTCAAAAAGCACACAGGATTGGTACTGCTCCTCCTCCTCCGGAGAAATGAAGACCCCGTTCCTTCGTTTTTTGAAAATTTCATCCACCTGGGGGTCGGTATAACTGGCCGCAAAGAGCCGTTCCAAACCATGATCTGCCAACCGGCAACCATGGTCATGGAAATACCGGATGCGGTCGGCAAGGACGGCTAACAGATCCTCCAGCGATTCTACATTTCGATTCGTCACAGCTTCGAGTTGATCCACATAACCGTTAAATCCTTCGCGGCCAATGAGAATGGCTTTATCTGGGCGGAAAGCCGGCAGCATTAAAAACCCACTATCAGCAGATTGGACTTGCTGATGAAATCCCAGGTCATCGACCGGATCATCGGTGGTACATACCACCTCTACATTCATTTTACGCAGCAGGGATTGGGTTGAATATTCCGGGGTACTCAACCGGGCACTGGCTTGATCATAAATTCTTTTTGCCGAACCGGGTTCGAGCAATTCGTGAATTTTAAAGTAACGTTGTAATTCGAGATGGGTCCAGTGGTACAAGGGATTGCGCGCCGTGTATGGCACCGATTCAGCCCATTTCAGAAATTTTTCGGCATCGCTGGCATCTCCGGTGATGTACCGTTCCGGGACTCCCAATGTTCGCATGGCCCGCCACTTGTAATGATCCCCGGATAGCCAAATCTCCGTTAGATTGGAAAATCGTTTGTCCGAAGCGATCTCAGCCGGAGGTAGATGATTGTGATAATCGATGATGGGCATCTTACTGGCATAATCGTGGTAAAGGATGCGTGCGGTTTCATTATCCAGTAAAAAATGATCATCCAGGAAAGCTTTCATTGGTCTTTTTTATCAGTATGGAGCCTCGATGTCTGCACCTCAATCGATGGCCAGGTAATCCTGTAAAGGTAAATCAAGCGAACGAATTTGCTGTACGACCAACCGCGCAAACCGGTCGGCACCAACCGGATTCAGATGAGTATCGTCCTGTTTCCCATCCGGAAAGGCCGCATAGGTATGGGCCGGCACCCAGAGGTAAAGTTGCTTGGAATCTTCGGGGCCCAACTCGGAAACCACCTGCTCGGTGAGCCACTGCATATCAATAAATACTACCTTCATTTCACTTGCCAGCAGGCGGCAAATCATGGGATAAGCCCCGTGCGTATCCACCAGGGTTCCCTGCTCATTGAATTGGCGCCGAACGATGGAGCTCAATAGTACGGGTGTCGCTCCTTTGGCACGGCTGTCTTCCACGAAGCGCCTTAGATTATAACGGTAACCTGTGTAAGGATTGGTATAACGATTGGGGTCAAGGACTTTTTCGTCGTTGTGCCCAAACTGAATGAATACATAATCCCCGGGCTGCAAGCGGGCGACGACGGTATCCCAGCGCCCTTCGTCGATGAAACTCTTTGAACTGCGTCCATTCACTGCATGGTTCTCAACATGGACCCGGTCGTCAAAATATGTCTTGAAAATTTGCCCCCATCCACGTTCAGGATTAACTTCGGATGTACCGGGTTTGTCCGCCATGGTGGAGTCACCGATCAGAAAAACCGAAAGTTCGGAAGCCTGGTTGCTTAGGTTACCAGAGGAAACCATGCACACCAACCAAAGAATAGATATGACAGGGAACTTCATTTGGCCTCAGTCTTTAGATTTTAAAGGGGCGCTCCATTGAGGAGGCTGTTCTTGAATTGCAAATCCTCGGCAAATTCGATTTTATTTCCCTGTGTCACGCCGTTCAGCCGGCAATCTTTTAAATAAATACCCTGTACCGGGTGCGCTTCGTCGTAACCTTCGATGAGCAGGCCATAGGTGCTCCGGGAGGACTCGACCCCTTCCAGATAAATATTCCGGACGATGGGGATGTATTCCTGATTGGGATCGGAATAAATCGGATAATGCAGGTTTACGCGGATGACGGCTTCGCGTACTTCTCCAACCTTGATGTCACGAAAAAATAGATTTTCCACTGTACCGCCGCGGATGCGGTTCGTCTTGATGCGCAGCGCCCGGTCAAGGTTCGGACTGTCCATCTGGCAGTCCTCCGCATAGATGTTGCGTGCTCCTCCGCTGACCTCACTGCCGATCACGACGCCTCCATGGCCATCCTTCATCCGGCAGTCGCGGATCACCACATTTTCAATCGGCTTGTTGGCACGGCGTCCGTCCTGATTTCGACCTGATTTCAGCGCAATGCAGTCGTCGCCGGTATCAAAATAACAATGTTCGATCAGTACATTTCGGCAGCTTTCGGGGTCACATCCATCGCTGTTTGGTCCGTGGCTGATGATGCGCGCATGGCGAACGACGACCTGTTCACTGAGACAAGGATGGATGACCCACATGGGTGAATTTCGGATGGTGACACTGTCAATCAATACCCGTGTACAGGCAAAGGGTTGAATGAAATTTGGTCTGAGGTAGGCACCTTCACCCAGCTGCCTTTCTTCCACCGGGACCTCGCGGGTATTCCAGTCATACAGTCGCGGCCTGCTCATGGTATCTCCCTGTGCCAATTCTCCCGGTCGCCATCCATACTGGCGGGAATTGGACCAGGGCCACCAGTTGGTCGTATCCGCCTGACCGTCCAGTGTGCCACTTCCGGTAATGGCGATATCTTCCTGTTGATACGCATAGATCAACGGGGAATAATTATAGCAATCCACTCCTTCCCATCGCGTACGGACCACCGGCAGATAATGGGAGGGGTTCGTCGAAAAGCGGAGGGTGGCATTCTTGGCCAGGTGTAAGTTGATTCTGCTCTTGAGATGGATGGGGCCCTGGACAAAATAGGTGCCTGCAGGAATCCACACGGTGCCACCTCCTTGTACAAAACAGGAATCAATGGCCCGACGGATGGCCGGCAGACAGTCTGTTTGACCATCCGCAAGAGCACCCAGGTCAGTGATCTTAATCAGACGATCGGGGATTCGTGGCAATTCTATGTTCGCGGCAATCTGCTCCGCCTGATCCCATGCGGCCACGAAAGGGTCGCTATCCGGGGTATCCTCACGGCAATGAATGGATGCCAAGTGGATAACCATGATCAGTAGGATTACCCGATTCCCCATAGGTAAATATTTAATGACCCGGCCTACCATTCCTGTTCGTAGCCAGGTTTGTTAAAGATCTCCGCCCAGTCGCGGTGGCCCTCCGTAAAGCTGGCCAGACACCAGGTGAACATAAAATCAACCGATGGAGGAGCAATGGTATCATGATAAGACGGAGTCACATTGATGGCTGTTTCATCAAAGATGTGTGCATAAACATTGATCTTCTCTTCCGGCAACGCACAGTTTTGCAACACGTAAGGCACATCACCAGCAATGTCGGTGTCACAGCGGAAATGATAGATTTCTTCTTTGGCGTTTCTGCCCAGGCCGTGCGGTCCATCCGGTCCGTGGAAGTGCGGCGGGTAACTGCCTACCCCACCCCGTTGGGCCATGTAGGTATCACCGAAAAGTAAGCGGCAGGCCTGGACATTCTGGTCGACCAGTTTAAATACGGTTCGCTTCGACATGGGTCGCCGGGACCCAAGATCTGCAGCCAGCGGGGTCCCTTCAATGTCCGTATGCCTGACCAATTGCACCGGGAAGGACGTATGACAATCCATCGCCTTGAATTCACTGATGTCGCAAAATGACTTCGTCGAGATGTCCACTTCCCGGTCGATGCCGACGTAAAGTACGTCGCCCTTGGTGAGTTGATGTTCCTGTTCCCCCACCCGGATGGAAGCCTGACCCCGGTTGAGGTAATAGACCGCCTCTTCTTTCCCCATTTTTCTGGTGACCTGATGCGGTGTTTCAAGCGTTATCCTGGCCATCCGCAAAAAGTTAAACGTTGAATTCGTCGCTGTAATGACTTCCTGGACCTGATTTTTCGCCGGTCGGGCATCAAAAGCCTCCACGTGTCGAATCCGGTGATGAACAGGCATCATCACTTCCAGGTCATGACGCCGGTCTTCCGGCTTTTTCTCCGGGATGTATTGTAATTCTCCAATTGTTTTAGGTGCGATCATGAATGGCAAATTATGAGGTATGGTGTTGATTCAGGCGTTTGATGAATAAAACCAGTCCCAGAATCAATGTATAAGAAAGTGTGACTTCCATAAGGTATCTATTTTCAGTTTATTCGTTTTTGGGCGGATCACCGGGCCATCCAGCCTCCATCGACATTGAGAATTATTCCGGTAACGTAATCGCTTGCCGGTGAAGCCAGGAAAACAATGGTTCCATCCAGATCTGTGGGTTCTCCCCATCTGCCAGCCGGGATGCGCCGTAGAATTTCCTCAGACCGTACCGGATCCTGCTGAAGTTGCTTGGTGTTATCCGTCCGGAAATAGCCGGGAGCAATGGCGTTCACCTGAATGTTATACGCAGCCCATTCGTTGGCCAGCGCCTTGGTAACTCCGGCGATTGCATGCTTACTCGCTGTGTAGGCGATCACGTTGATCCCCCCGGAATAGGACAGCATCGAAGCGGTATTGATGATCTTGCCCCCTCCATGATTCTTCATATGCGCTGCAACCAATTGGGATAAGCGGAAAGCGGAGGTGACGTTAACCTCCATGACCCGATCCCATTCTTCCCTTGGGTATTCCAAAGCCGGATACCGGGCAATCGTCCCCCCATTGTTAACCAGGATGTCAATGGAGCCATAGATGGCCACCGAACGGTCATAAATCGATTCCACCTCATTTGACAAGGCCAGATCTCCGGATACTTCGGCTGCTGTCCCTCCAGTCTCCTTAATTTTTTCGACCGTAACCGCAGCTCCCCCCATGTGGGTACTGCTGCAGATAACCCGTGCTCCTGCCTGTGCAAGAGCCAGAGCCATTCCCTGCCCCAGGCCTCTGCTGGCCCCGGTAATCAAAGCCGTTTTACCTTGCAGGGAGAATGGATCTTTAGATGGCATGTGTGATCTGTATTGAAGTTTGACCGCTGGGAAGGTAGAAGGAAAATGGAGGTTATACCTTTCTTTTTTTAACATAAATCAAGCCCAAATTAACATCCTCCGCCCGCTAGTCCGCATTCGGCAAAGGTCCGTTGGAAATACGCCAAAAGGTCTTGTCATTCGACGATGATTTATTAATTTAAAGCTACCGGGCACAATTTCTCCGGACTTCCATGAGAGCAACAGTTACGATTTTCATCCTGATCACGTCTTCCTGGACCTTCTGGTCCACCGGTCTGGCCAATACCATATTCCATCCTGAAGCTGTCAATCCACTGACCGAATCCTGGCGATGGAAACATTTCCCGGAACTCGACGGCAAGGGAGTCCGGTCCATATCAGAAGGCCCGGATCAGCGGATCTGGCTCAGCTTTAACCAAGGCGTCTATGAATACGACGGATACAGTTGGCGGTTGCATGACGAGAATACCGGATTAATTGGATTGCCGGTCGAACAGGTATTAGCAACCGCAAATGGACAAGTATATGCGACCACTTCCGAAGGTGTGTTTAGTTACCAGGGGGATCACTGGGAGCCTTTATTTCTGAAACCCGAAGGGGTTACTTTTCAATGGTTTAAGATCAGGGAGTTGAAAGATGGAAGCGTGGTGGCTTGCTCCAATCAGGGGGCTCTGATACTCCGGCCGTACGAAAAACCCGCATTGATCACCTCCACCATAAAAGTTACCCAATTGGAGGACCAACTGGAAGGCGTCACCCTCATCCGGTTGCCTGAGCAAGTCGTTGTCAATGGTGACATCCTGGAAATATCCGACATCCTCGAAGACCGGCAGGGAGTCGTTTGGCTGGCCATCACCCTACCCAATGAGGAAGGTATGATCCTTCAGTTCCATCTTCCGGTGAATACTCCCTTTATCACCAATTATCATATCCTGCGGTCTAATGCCACCATCCAGTTGGGAGAAACTCAGCGAATGATCGAAGCCAGCAATGGCGCCATATGGATCATTAATTCGACCTATAAGACCGGCATTACCATCTACGATGGAAAAAACTGGTTCTATTTTAAATTAAGTGACCAATTCGGTGGTGATGAATACATCGCAGATATGGTGGAAACTGCCGATGGCACCATCTGGATCGGCTCACTGGGTAAACTTTTTGCTTACCGGAAGGGTAAATGGTCGTTGTACGCCTCTCCGGATTTTGCCATACCGGCTAACCGGTTGCTCCTGGAGCCGGGGTCCGGCGACAAGCTTTGGCTGGGAGGATATAAATCGAAAATACTATTGTTGGATTATTCACAAACCCACTGGTTTACGCTGAAGGATCTGAATTTCCAGTGCGATGGTCAGGAACAGGACCGTTGGTTCCTGAGTTTACAGGGAAAAGTGGTCCACCAAACTTCCGGTGAATGGAGAAGTTATGGTACAGAAGATGGCTTAATGGATGCCCCAATCCGGGTTTACGTCACCTCGGCGGGTCAGGTATGGGCGGCGGGTTCCCATCAGGGGGTTGCTTCAACCGCTTTGCTGGTTGGAGACCGGTGGGAAAAACAGGAGCACCCGGCCCTCTCCTGGGGCATCGATTACCGGGCCGTCTTCGAATCGTCAGACGGGACGATGTGGTTTGGGGCAGCGGTCGATGCGGAAATTGGCAAAGGACAGATGGGTGGCTTACTCGAACTGAAGCATCCGGATGATTTTCCATTGGTCTGGAAACATCACATCCCCGGTGAACATGGTTTACAGCAATCCAATGTTTATGGCATTGCCGAATCTCCTGACGGTAAAATCTGGATTGGCGGTGGGAGCCTATACGCCTATGATGGTACGGCCTGGCAACAAGCCAATGATGATCGGCTCCGGCAGTTCGTGAATGTACTGTATAACACAGATGGATTGTTGATCATCGGATCCAGATACTATGGCGTGTTTACTTATGACGGTACCACCTGGAAAAATTACAGCACGGCGGATGGACTTTCAGGCAATACCATCATCAGTATTGATGCGGTCAATGATCGCAGTATTTTTGTGTCTACGGAGAACGACATTTGCCGCTTTGACGGTAAAAGCTGGATTCAGCATGTCTTTCCGGCTGAAATGAATATGGAACTGGAGGGTGGTTCCATACATCATGACCGCAGTGAAGCGATCTGGATTAACAAATCCAGCCGTAGTTGGAAACGCAGAGCATTTTCGCACAACAAACCCATCCAGGTTTCTTCCCGCCAACCCTTCCTTACCCACCGCTATTATCCGGACCTTACCCCTCCGGAGACCGAAATAACACTGTATTCTGAAAGGGTATCCCAGGAAGGCAATACCCTGATCAACTGGAGTGGATTGGACTATTTGGCGGAATCTCCAACCCAGCAACTGACGTATTCCTGGCGGCTGGATCAGCAGGAATGGAGTTCCTATTCCCAGGAAGGGCACCACTTGTTTACCAGTCTGCCCAACGGGTGGCACACGCTCCAGGTCAGGGCCCGGGACCTCAATTTGAATACCGATCCCACACCTGCCGAGATCCGATTCTTCGTACTCCCACCCGTCTGGAAGCAAGCCTGGTTCCTTACTTTGCTTGCCAGTTTTCTATTGATCGTCAGTATTTACGAATACCGGGTCATTTCCAAAAATAGCAAACTGGAAAAGTTGAATCACACACTGCAACTGGCCAATGAAAACCTCAAAACGAAGAGTGCCAAGATTGAACAACAAAACGAAGAAATCCTCACCCAGCAACTTCAGATCCTGGAGCAAACCCATGCCCTGGAGCATACCAACCGGGACCTGGAAGAGCGAAATAAGGAAATTGAACTTCAGCGGGATCAACTGGAAGCGATGGTGAACCGGATCGAAGAACTTTCGAGTGCCAAACTGAGCTTTTTTACAAATATTTCACATGAATTACGCACGCCCTTGACACTGATCCTTGGCCCGATTCACCGGTTGCAAGAACAATCAAGCCTTTCTGCGGAGGAAAGATCCCGGTTGCAGGCGATCATTGAAAGGAATGCGGCGCGTCTCTTAAAGTTGATCAACCAGCTCCTCGAAATGCGGCGAATCGAACAAAGCACCCTTGACCTCAATGAACAAGAAATACCGGTAAATGCTTCCGTGGAGGAACTGTGCGGACTGTTTGAAAATCTGGCCATCGAAAGGGACATCGTATTGGAATTCATTCCGGATGGTCGGGAATACCAGGCCAGACTGGACCGGGACAAACTTGAGAAGATCCTGGTGAACCTGCTTTCGAACGCCTTTAAACATACCCCGGATGGAGGTAAGATTTCGGTACAAATGGAATTGGTCCACCCGCAAACGCGTGAAAAAAACCTGTTTTACGATCAATTTTTGCAATTGAAAGTATCGGATACCGGCAACGGGATTCCGCCCGAGGTATTGAATCACATCTTTGAACGGTTTTATTCCACCGATCCCGAGACCAAACTCGCCCACAGCACCGGCATCGGCCTGGCTTACATTCGCGACTTGCTCGCTTTCATGCATGGATCCATTCAGGCGGAAAGTAAGACGGGAAAAGGGACTACGTTTATTGTTCACATTCCTTTTATTCCGGCATCAACCGGCAACCAAACAATTACGCCGCAATTGCCGCCATTCCGCATGGCCCGGGAGGAAGCAGAGAGCCTGCTTTCCACGTATACGGTTCAAACGGCCCGGACCAGTCCGGAAGGAAACGATCACTTACCCCGTATTCTGATCGTGGAAGATCACCCTGACATGCTGCATTTTTTATGCGGCTTCCTGGAAAAATCTTTCCAGATTCTGCAGGCAACCGATGGTTCCGAAGGTCTTGAACTCGCTAAAAACCATACCATCGATTTGGTCATCAGTGATGTCATGATGCCAGTCATGGACGGTCTCACTTTTTGTCAACAATTAAAAAGTGATCCGGTTACCAGTCACATTCCGGTGATATTACTCACCGCCAAAGTTCTTGATGAAGACATCCTGACGGGCTTAAAAACCGGTGCGGACGATTATGTCACCAAACCTTTCAGCCCTCCCCTGCTCCTGGCGCGGATCGAGAATTTACTGGGTCAGCGGGAATTGCTTAAAAAGGCCTATACCCGCGACTTTATGTTGACACCACAGGAGGTAAAACTGGTATCCTCCGATGAACAACTGCTGCATAAATTGGTGGAAATGATGGAAGAAAATCTCAGTGAGTCCCAATTTAACGTCAATAAAATGTGTGAGATGGTGCATCTGAGTCACATGCATTTCATCCGTAAAGTCAAACAACTCACTGGGAAAAAACCGGTTGACTTGTTGAAGTCTTTCCGGATGAAAAGGGCCAAAGACTTGTTGGCACAACAAAAACTTACCATTTCCGAGGTGGCCTACCGGGTAGGCTTTGATCTTCCCAACTCTTTCAGCCGGGCATTTAAAAAAGAATTTGGCATCACTCCGTCCGTCTACATCGAACAATTGATTACGGCACCTGACCTAATTGAATGAACCGTGGATGTCAATATGCGACTGACTGTTCAAAACACCCGGATGGCCATCTGCCATTTTCCACCATCGGACCCATTCCCGGCCTGGCTGCAACAAGCGTCCTTTTTTCAGATGGTGCGCACGGCTGGTGAATTGTCCATCGTCTGTCCTGAGGATGTTGTTCCTCCGGACACAG
>JAGQXC010000610.1 GCA_020436785.1 Saprospiraceae bacterium
GTAGGCCTGTTAGGGTGAGGAGTAGCGCCGCGATGATCAGTAAATTTGCTTTCATATTTATTTCTTACATTTCCTCTTAAATATAACCGGAATTTAGCAATATAATCCAGCTCATCATGTTAATGCCTGGCAAAATGAACCTGGTGCTCCCCACCATCCTGTTGCTCACCGGACTGCTTCATGCCCAAAACGTACAACTTTCCGGTCGGATACTGGATGGCTCGACCGGTGAACCATTGGTCGGAGCGACCATTCAATATCCAGGTGGTGGAGGCCTTAGCGATATTGATGGTTCGTTTAATCTGGAATTGTCAAAAGGGGTTTATCATTTCCTGATCCGCTATGTAGGCTATGACAACCAGGACCTGGATCTCGAATTAACCCGGGATACCATGGTAACCTTGCGTATGAACACGGCGGAAAACTTACTCCAGGCCGCGGTGGTATCCACTTCCCGCTATGCACGTCCACTCAGTGAATCCACCATTAGCCTTGACGTCATTCGTCCGGAGATGGTCCAACGCAATAGCCCTTCATCCATCGAAGAATTACTCAATAAAGTACCTGGCGTTACCATTGTTGGAGATCAGGCCAACATCCGGGGAGGGTCGGGATTTTCCTATGGGGCCGGTAGCCGGGTTCTTCTTTTGCTCAATGACATGCCCATCCTGCAGACGGACGCCGGTTATCCGAATTGGAACGACATTCCGGTCGAATCTTTGGGCCAGATCGAAATTGTGAAAGGCGCCGCATCGGCATTGTATGGGTCCAGTGCCTTAAACGGGATCATTCATTTTCAGACCGCTTACCCGGCCAGCGAACCGGAAACGAAAATCAGTGCTTATTACACCCAATACTTTAATCCTAAGGATCCCGCAAAAAAATGGTGGGATAAAGCGCCGGGTGGCTGGAATTTCGAATTCAGTCATAAACGTAAAATTGGCAAACTGGACCTGGTCTTTGGTGGCTTCCTGGTAGACCTGGATAGTTACAACCAAGGCTCCGGGCGTCACTATGGCCGTGGCGAGATCCAGACACGTTACCGCATCAGTGAGCGGGCCACCCTTTCTTTGGGCGCTTACCTCAACAAAGGGAATACCAGTAGTTTTTTCTATTGGAAAGATGCGGAATCCGGAGCCTACCAGGCTGCAGAAGGTACGGTAACGGATTCGAAAAGAACCCGATATTTCATCGATCCCCAATTCACCTATTTTTCCAAAGCAGGGGGAAGGCACCGGTTGCAGGGCCGGGTATTAAGTATTGACAATAATGTATCCGGCGGCCGGTCCAATGCTTCCCTTAATGTCTTCACCGAATATCAATATGTGAAGGATTGGGAAGGGCTCGGTCTGAGCCTGACCGCCGGAGCTGTGTATAACCGGAGTACAGTTAATGCACCACTTTACGGAGACAGCACGTTCCTGGGACAAAACTCCAGCCTGTACTTCCAGCTGGATAAGAAGATAGGTGATCGCCTAACCCTGTCCACGGGATGGCGCTATGAGAATTTTATCCTGAAAGGCCCCTCTCAATTGGGAGATTATACCTTCCCGGGAGGCCGTGAAAGTCAGGACAAACCGGTATGGCGATTTGGAGGCAATTGGCAAGCAGCCGATTATACTTACCTCCGGGCCTCCTGGGGTCAGGGATTCCGTTTTCCCTCCATTGCCGAGAAGTTTGTCCAAACATCTTTTGGTTCCACCTTGATCACCCCCAATCCAACCTTGAAAAGCGAAACCGGGTGGAGCAGTGAAGTGGGCATCAAGCAAGGGGTGAAGCTGGGCGGCTGGCACGGATTCCTCGATGCAGCTGCATTCTGGAGTTCCTACCAGGATATGATGGAATTCGTTTTCACCGGATTCGTTCGTGGCTTTCAATCGCAAAATGTTGGCAATACAGACATCAAAGGCTTTGAGGTCAGCCTGGCAGGTGAAGCAAAGATTTGGGGAATTCCCATGTCCATCCTGACAGGCTATACCTATATCGATCCCAAGTTCCAGGAATTCACCGAGATCGATGACCAGCGGTCCTCGGCCGATTACAACATCCTGAAGTATCGCTCCAAACATCAGTTTACCCTTGATTGGCAGTGGACTTTTCACCGGCTCAAACTTGGCGCCAGCTCGGTTTACCTAAGTAAAATGGAAGCCATCGACAGCATCTTTGAATTGGTGATCCCCGGGGTTAAGGCATTCCGCGAAGTGCACGGCGGCTATCAGGTCTGGGATGCGCGGGTAGCCTATGACCTGCATCCGGTTACCCTCACTTTTATCCTGAGGAATCTGCTGAATGAGGAATATGCTTCCAGGCCCGGACTATTGGACGCACCGCGGAATATGCTGATCCGTGCGGATTGGAAATTTTAAGAAGAATCATCACACAAACTTTGGGTAGCGACCGTCCTTCAATTGGCAGAGGTGGCCAAAACGGACCGGTTGTTGGGAACGCAGGTAATGCGTTCTAATATTGGACCGGGCATTTTCAATATCACTTCCCGTTCAAGGCCCAATTGTATTCCATAAACTCCACACCGGCATTTGGTTTAATCCTCGTTTGCGAATACTTATTCAGGAATTCGATGAGGTTCCCGAAATCCTGCTTATACCAGTCAAAGATCCTGGAGACTTGTACTTTCCCAGTTTGGATGTTGTTGAAGGCGGAATTATTGATAAAGGCCTTAGTCCGTTCTTCCAACTGGGCATCCAGCGTGGAAGGCACCCAGGCATGATTAGCAAGCGGTGGACAGGACTTGGCAGCACAATTGATCGCAAAGTGAATACGTGGTTCTTTGAACTGGGGACGGATGATCTCATTTTCTATTTGATTCAGGGAGTACGATTTATTTCCCAGTTTGATCCAAACCTTATCCCAGGGCTTGCCGCCGTCAATGTCCATGATAGACTTAACCGGATAATGATTGAGAATCAGGGCAATGGTATAAGCATTATACGCATTGATCCAATAGGACAGTTGCTCCTCCCTGGTCCAGCTTTCAAGGACCGGATGACTGGAAAGTTCGTGTAAGTAGTCATCCAGCTCGGATCGGGAGGCTTTTAATCCCTGATAGTCCACCACGCCGGCGTCGGTGACGTATTTTTCCAGGAGACGGGTCCACAGCTCATGGTTAGGGGTTTGGCCGGAGCCCTCCTCCGGGATGACGCTTACGGGCAAATTCGACGTGATGCTATTTAACAGAAAGATTAGTGAAAGAATCATCGTCCGGATCATCGTGCATTCATTTATTTGACCAAAGATAACTAACACCGTCATTTTCCATCGGGTTCTTCCTTACCGCTCGCTTTGGCTACTTTAACAATCTCTTTTGGTAATTTGCCACAAATCAAGGGATTCATGGCGAATCGAGTTGGAAAAATGGTCGTGCTGGATGGATATACCAACAATCCGGGGGACATCTCCTGGCAGGACATACAAGCGTATGGGCACTTGGAAATTTATGATCGCTCTAATGACGCAAATTGGTTGTCCAGGGCCCGGGAGGCTGAAATTTTGCTGGTAAACAAGTTTGTCCTGGATGCGGGACGCCTGCGCTTACTACCAAATCTGCGTTGCATCATTGTATTAGCCACCGGTTACAACAACATTGATCTGAAAACCTGTCGGGAAAGGAGCGTCCGTGTCTATAATGCCGTGGGATATGCCGGTGATTCCGTCGCCCAATATGTAATAACGGCCATCCTTGCCTGGCAAGTGCGCCTCGAAAGCCATGTCCTTAATGTCAAGCAGGGTGGCTGGTCCCAATGCCCGGATTTTTCCTATACCCTCAACAGCATCCGGGAGATCACCGGTATGCAATTGGGGATCGTGGGTTTTGGAAAAATCGGTCAGGCGGTAGGGAGGAAGGCTCATGCATTGGGCATGCGCGTTGTTGCCCAGCACACCCATCCCGACCGTGACCAGCAGCCCTGGATGAAGATGGTAAGCCGGGAAGAATTATTCGCAACCAGCGATGTGGTTTCCTTGCATGTCCCGTTAAATGAAACAACCACTCACCTGATAAACACCAGAAGTCTTGCCCTGATGAAACCCCAGTCCCTCTTGATCAACACCGGACGGGGAGGGCTGGTGGATGAAACCGCTTTGCAAAAGGCTTTATCGAACCAGGTCATTCAGGGAGCTGTCCTTGATGTGTTGGACCAAGAGCCCCCGGGCAGTGATCATCCTTTCTTTGCGATGCCAAATTGCTGGGTTACACCGCATATGGCCTGGACAAGCCGGGAAGCCCGTCAACGTCTGATTGAAATTTCCGGTGAAAACATCGGGCATTATCTGGCCGGAAAAGCGACTAACCGGGTGGTATAAATAAAAAAGCCGGTCCAAACGAACCGGCTTTCAATTGGAATGTATTGTTCTTCAGGAAAGAGGCGGAATACGCAACACTTGTCCCGGATAAATCAAATTGGGGTCTTTAAGCATTGGCTTGTTGGCCTCGAAGATGACCGGATATTTCATGGCATCTCCGTAAAAACGCTTGGCAATTTTGGATAAGGAATCACCGGAAACCACGGTGTAAAACTCAGCTTCAGGTTCCGGTTCTGCTTCCGGTTCCGGCGGCACCACCGAAATTCGGTCATCCACCGTGGAAATTCCTTCCACGTTACCCAGGGCTAAAATGATCTTTTCGCGCTCTGCCTGAGTGGGCACCGTGCCATAAACGGTGACCGTTTCATCGTCGACATCAAGATCAAATTCATTGACGGAAAAACCCAGGTCGGTTACGGCTTTTTTCAAAGCATCTACCTTGTCCACCTTGGGAGCTGAGGATCCGCCAAAAATCTTAGCGCCTGCGTTCTTTAAAAATGAAAACAAACCCATATTGTTACAATTTTTAGGTGAAAAATAATAGGGAAGCGCAATATACCAATTTTTTGACCGAATAACCTGAAAAGGAAATACGTTACCATGGGATAACATCCACCGCCAGGGACATGTGTTAACGGGCCATCGCCTGCGACCAGGCGGACATCACAGAATGGAAGGTTTTCATATAAGTCATTGATAATCAATAACTAAACAAATATTTTCTTAAATCATATCTTTTATTAACTCATTTTCAGGGCAATCCGGTAAAAAGTAGATTTAAACCTGTATATTTGCGCAGTTTTTCACAAAGGTTTTTGAACAAAGTCATTAACACATGCAAGGCAAAGGATTAATCCGATTCTTCTTCATCTTACTCCTGGTGGTAAGTGCCATTCAATATTTATTCATTATTCCAACCAATCGTGTGGAAAAGGCTGCTGAAAATTATGCAGTTTCCACCACGGCGAATATGCCGGAAGGAGTGGTTAGACAAACGGCTTACAACGATGCCAAATCCCGTTATCTGGATTCCATGTCCACAGAAACGGTATTCAACATTCCGGGCATCAAGAAATATAATTACGAAGAACTCAAGCGGCAGCAATTGGCTTTAGGTCTTGATCTTCAGGGCGGTATGAGCACAGTGCTACAGGTTGACTTGAGGAGCTTCCTGGTTAATTTGTCGAACAACAACCAGGACCCGACATTCCAGCAGGCCCTGGATAATGCGCAGCAACGGTTAACCTCCGAACAAAGCGACTACATCACGTTGTTTGGTGAGGAATTCAGCAAAATCGCCAACGGCAAAAAATTGAGTTCCATCTTCCGGAATAACGCTGCGTTGCGCGATGACATCAATATTGAAACATCGGACAGCGACATCCTGCGCTTACTGCGTACCCGCGCCAACGAAACGGTCGATTTGACTTACAAAATGTTGAAAGACCGGATTGATAAATTCGGCGTGACCCAGCCCAATGTGTCCAAGGACGAAAGCCGTGACCTGATCCTGGTGGAATTGCCGGGTATCAGCAATCCTGAACGTGCCCGTCGGTATCTGCAGGCAACCGCCAAACTGGAATTCTGGGACGTCTACCGCGTGACCGACCCCGGCATCCTGGATGCATTTTATGCCGCCGACCAACGCCTGAAGAAACTGGAAGAGGGAGATACGGCCCAGGTAGCCACCGTCCAATTTGACACCATCCCATACCGGGATACGTTAACAGGAAGGGATACTTTTCAGCTTGTTGAACGCAATGACAACCAGCAGGTGACTGCCGGTCCGTTGTTCACCATATTTCAACCGAACGTGATTACCAACGAATCGGCACTGGGTTCTCCGGCCGTGATGGGCATCACCGAAAAAAACAAACGGGAACAGGTGATGAATTACCTCACCCGCCCGGACATCAAAGGACTTTTTCCCCGTGATCTGGAGTTCAAATGGGCTCAAAAGGGGATCAAGGATCCTTCAACCGGTCAACTGACCAACGCGTACCAGCTCTATGCCATCAAGGTGCCACGTGGTACGGGCGCAGCTCCCCTGCAAGGTGACCGGGTGGTTGATGCTTTTGAGACCCAGGATCAGCAAAATCAAATTGTGGTCAGCCTCCGTATGGATCCCCGTGGAGCTAAGATTTGGGGCGACATGACCACCAAAGCTGCCCAGGATAACAACCGCGAAATCGCCATTGTCCTCGATGATGAAGTGGTTTCAGCTCCCCGGGTCAACACGCCGATCACGGATGGTAATTCACAGATTGAAGGTGGATTCTCCCTCCAGGAGGCCAAAGACCTGGCCAATATCCTTCAAGTGGGTAAACTGCCAACCGAAACAAGGATCATTCAGGAGAACCTGGTCGGTCCTTCCCTCGGCCATGATAACATTGCCAAATCCTTACGGTCAATGATCATCGGTTTGACCATCGTACTGATCTTCATGATCATTTACTATGGCGGTGCCGGTATCGTATCGATCATCGCCCTGTTGCTGAACCTATTCTTCATCTTCGGAGCCCTGGCCTCACTCGGAACAGTACTGACCTTGCCGGGTATTGCCGGTATCGTGTTGACGATTGGTATGGCGGTGGATGCGAACGTCATCATTTACGAACGGATACGGGAAGAACTCCGGGCTGGTAAATCGTTGACCAACTCCATCATGGATGGATTTAAACACTCCTATTCAGCCATCATCGATGCCAACGTCACCGGTTTCCTGACGGCCATCGTGCTCGCGTATTTCGGTTTAGGTCCGATTAAAGGTTTTGCCGTCGTCTTGATGATCGGTATTTTGTCCTCCTTGTTTACCGCGGTGCTGGTTTCCCGCATGATCATCGACTGGTGGACCAAAAAGGGAAGAGGCATGACCTTCTCGATCAAAGCGACCGAAAATGTCTTATCCAAGGTAAATATTGACTGGTTAACCAAACGCCGGGTCGCCTACGTGATCTCCGGCACCCTTATTTTGATCAGCATCGCATCCATGGTATTCCGTGGTTTTGACCTGGGGGTTGATTTCAAGGGCGGTTATTCCTACAATGTGCAATTTGAACGCAGTGTAAGTCCCCAGGACTTGCGTAACGCGCTCACCGGCCCATTTGAAAAGACACCGGTAGTAAAGGCGGTGGATATTTCGAATACCTACAACATAACGACTGACTATCTGGTCAATGATCAGGCTGACGATGCCGCCGACCGGGTAATGGATAAGCTGTATGAGGGAGTGAATACCCTGATGGGTGGAAATCTGGATGCGGAAAACTTCAAGTCCCCGGAGGGAACAGGTACGCACGTTGCCAGTTCCAGTAAAGTCGGACCAACGATCGCCGACGACATCAAGTCTTCCTCGGTCTATGCGACCTTGTTCTCCCTGTTGTTGATCTTCCTGTACATATTCATCCGTTTTAGCCGGTGGCAATTCAGTATGGGAGCCGTCATTGCCTTATTCCATGACACCTTGATTACGCTGGGAATCTTCTCCCTGTTTAAAGGAATAGTCCCCTGGTCCCTGGAAATTGATCAGGCCTTTATTGCTGCGATTCTGACGGTGATCGGTTATTCGATCAATGATACCGTGATCGTCTTTGACCGTATCCGTGAATACCTGAATGAGTACACCAAGAAGGATAAATTCGCCGTTATTAATGATGCGATCAACAGCACTTTATCCAGAACATTGATCACTTCGCTGACAACGCTTTTTGTGGTTCTGGTATTATTCCTGTTCGGAGGATCGAGCATCAAAGGTTTCGCTTTTGCTATTTTAGTGGGCATCGGCGTAGGTACCTATTCTTCCATTTTCATCGCAACGCCAATCATGGTCGATATGACCAAAGAATTAACGGCGACCCGGTCAAGCACTTCCAAGAAACATTTCTCGAAAGCGGCCGGAATCAAGTAAAAGAAAGTTTTCCCTGTATATTTAGGAATGGTTGGCTTTTTGGTAAGCCAACCATTTTTTTTGCAACATAGCGGGGAACAAATCCGTTTTTTTTGTGGTATCTTATTCCAATGGAAGTATTCAAATCCATCACTTTCGTTCTCTTACTGGCATTGCTCTCTGCTTGTTCGGGCACTCAAAAGATCAAGTCCGGCGAAGAAGCTTATCAATACCTGCAATATCAAACGGCGATACAGTTGTTGAGCGAGGAGTACGAACGTTCAACCATTCCACCGGAAAAGGCACATAAAGCTTATCTGATTGCAAAGTCATTCGCTGCCAATGATGATCTCAATCTGGCATTGCAATGGTTCCGCACCGCTTATGATCTGGACTATGGTGAGCAGGCTCTTTTCGATTATGCGGTCATCATGAAAAGACTGGAACGCTATGACTCTGCAATGAAAATATTCGAAGCCCTGAGTAAATCGGCGGAATTCCAGATCATGGCAAGGCAAGAAATGCAAGCGTGTAAAACGGCTCTTGTCTGGAAAACCAACAAGGTCGCTTATACCGTCGAACCGGTGTCGTTTAACAGCGCCGGATCAGAATACAGTCCGATCCTTTACCTTGATGATCAAATTGCTTTTGTTTCAGACCGGCCGCAAAGTACCGGTGATTACACGTTCAACTGGACCGGCCGCAAGTTCTCCGACATCTTCCTTGCTCCGGCACACCGGACCGGTGAAGAGCCGCATTTATTCAACGACATCGTGAATTCAGATGCCAATGAGGGGCCGTTGGCCTTCAGCAAAGATTATCAAACCATCTTCTTTACGCGCTGTTCAGCACCGGAAGAAGAGCGGGATTATTGCAAGATATATTTTAGCAGGAAAGGGCCCTATGTATGGTCTGATCCGGTAGAACTTTCGTTCGTTCAACCCGGTTTCAATTACCGGCATCCCACTGTGGATGCCAGCGACAGCATCATGATTTTTTCTTCCGATATGCCCAATGGACAAGGGGGGTTTGATCTCTATTATACACGCCTGTCAGGTACCAAATGGAGTGATCCGGTCAATTTAGGGCCGCGTGTCAACTCTCAGGGTAATGAATCCTTTCCCTGGCTTTATCTCGATACCTTGTATTTTGCTTCGGATCGGGTTGGTGGTATGGGTGGGCTGGACATTTACCAAACCTATGTGATGGATGA
>JAGQXC010000611.1 GCA_020436785.1 Saprospiraceae bacterium
CTGTTGGGATTGACCAATAACGTCAACATTCAAAATTTCAGTAGCGAGGACATCCTTGGTTTTACCGGCTCATCCGGAGGTCGCCGGGGCCGGGACAACGACAATTTCATGGTGGGACAGCAAAACGGGATCACCACGACGCATGCCCTGGGATTGAATTATTCGGATAAATGGGGAGAAAAAATTGAGGTCAGCGGCAGCTATTTTTTCAATTATAACGATAATAATGCCCTGCAGTCACTGCAACGGGATTATGCGGCTCAGGCGGAATCCAATCAGATCTATAATGAAGACAGCGAAGAAAACCGCCAAGGCACCAACCATCGCTTTAATATGCGGATGGAATACAACATTAATGAAAAAACGTCCCTGCTGTGGAGACCCCGTCTGAGTTATCAAACGCAGGATCAGTTGTCCACCACGATGGGAAACACCTCCACCGGGCTCGCTTTATACAATAGCCTTGATCTTCTCAATTCCAACCTGAATCACGGCCTTAATTTCGACAACAACCTGATGCTGCGCCGCCGTCTGAATAAACCGGGCCGGACATTTTCGATTGAAGTAAGCAACAACTACAACAATCGCATTGGCGATCAGTCCCTGTATTCGCTCAATAATTATTTCGTGCCCAATGCCTATGCCGATACACTGGATCAGCAAACCGACCAGGATGTCCGGGGATGGGAAGTGGGCACCGAAATCGACTACACCGAACCGCTAGGCGAAAAAAGCAGCCTGCAACTGGAATACGAATATGCCTACAACTGGGAAGATGCTGACCGTCAGACCTTTGATGTTTTGGATGAACAAGGTAACCTGAGCAATGCCATCAGCTCCCTTTCCAGCACCCTGACCAATAACCTATCCACCCATGAAGTGAGCTTGCGGTACCGTCTGCGTGGCGAAAAAACCCATTTGACCCTGGGTAATTCGTTGCAGACCATCGAAATGAATGCCGACCAGGTCTATCCGGTACCTTTTTCCTTTTCCAAAAATTTTACCAACTGGCTCCCTCATGTCTTCCTGCGTATCCGGCAATCCAAAGAAAATTATTTCTTTATGGGATACCGGACCTATGTGCGGGCCCCATCCGCCAATCAGTTGCAGGAGGTTGTTGATAACTCCAATCCTTTGCTGGTGAGCATCGGAAACAGCCAACTGAATCCTTATTATGCACACCGGGTCTTCCTCAGGTATTCCAATACGCAGGTGGATAAATCCACAGTGTTTTATGCCATGTTAAATGCTAATTTCAGCAGCAGTTACATCACCCGGAGCACCCAATTCATCTCCCGCGACACACTCATCGGGGATCAATACCCGCTGGCCCCGGGAACTCAATTGTCACAGTCGGTGAACCTCAACGGGTATATGAATCTCAATGGGTTCATTACTTATGGCATTCCCATTGATTTTATAAAATCTAACCTGAACTTCAATGTCGGAGGAGATTACATCCGGCAGCCGGGCCTAATCAATCATATTAAGAATTTTTCAAATACATATACCAGCCGTGTGGGATTGGTCCTTGCTTCCAACATCAGCGAAAAAATTGATTTTACCCTGTCCTCGAATTCCAGCATGAACTGGGTGCGGAATACGCAACAAATATCCCTGGACAACCGCTATTTCAACCAGGTTTCCCAGGGTGCCATGGTCTGGAACTTTTTTGATGGGTGGGTTTTCCGGCAGGACATTACCAATCACCTATACCGGGGGCTAGGTGATGAATTTGATATTAATTTCTGGCTTTGGAACATGAGTTTGGGTAAGAAATTCCTCAAGAACAACCGGGGGGAACTTAAACGCAGTGTCTTTGACCTCCTGGGTCAGAACAACAGCATCCGCCGCTCCATCACCGAAACCTACATCGAAGATCTGCAGACCAATGTGTTGCAGCGCTATTTCCTCCTCAGCTTTGTCTACACATTAAGGAGTTTCGGCACTCCACCTCCTGAACCAGAGCGCGGCCGGGGCTGGCATTGACAGGCCGCGGCGTGGTGACCGGTGTATTGGATGGGCCCTGTATTAAGCCATTGGATTTCAAATGCTTGTAAATGTAGGTTAGCGGACATTTCCTTTTAGCATTTCGGATTAATATTATTGATTGGAAAGCTGGACGAGGCCGGTTGCATCATTTTTACCAACCAAAATCACCTGAAGATGAAAGATGCCCTGATCATCGAGGACGATCCACACATTGCCGATCTGCTCCAAATCCACCTGAAAGATCTGAATTTCCGGACCGACATCGTCGAGGATGGTCGCCGGGGATTGCGAAAAGCACAGGGCCATCCCTGGGACATCATTGTGCTGGACCTGATGCTTCCGTCGCTTGACGGACTGGAGATTTGCCGCACGTTGCGCAAGCGTGATCTGCAGACACCCATCGTCATGCTGACCGCCCGGTCGGAAGAAATTGATAAGGTCCTGGGTTTAGAGACCGGTGCCGATGATTACATTACCAAACCTTTCAGTGTGCGGGAATTTCAGGCACGGGTGAAAGCCCTGATGCGACGCTCGCAATCACAATCTGCTCTGCCGGAAGGCGTCGATGCCCGGATTGAAGCCGGCGACCTGACCATCGATCCGGACATGCGGCTGGTCACCAAGCGTGGCAAACGGCTGGAGCTGACCCCGAAGGAATTTGACCTGCTCACTTTGCTGGCCCTGAATCCGGGCAAAAGTTACAACCGGCAGGATTTATTGAACCTGGTATGGGGCTATGATTTCATTGGATTTGAACATACCGTCAATTCACACATCAATCGTTTGCGGGCCAAAATTGAGGACGATATGGCACAACCCGAATACATCCTGACCACCTGGGGTTACGGTTACCGGTTTACCGAACAAAATTAACCTATGCAACGCAACCGCCTCTTTATCAAACTTTCCGGATTATTCCTGGTGATTTTACTGGTTACCGGACTCATCTCCACGTACATCACTACCTTTACAGCCATCCATTATTTTCAGGAGGCCAACCAGCGTCTAAATGCCAAACTCGCCCAATACACGGTAGACCACCTGCCCAATACCTTCCTGCCCGATGGCAAGATCGATACTAACAGCATCCAGGACCTCATGCACTCCATGATGGTGATCAATCCGGACGTTGAAGTTTACCTGATCGATGCCAACGGCAAGATCCTTACCGATGTAGCTCCCGACAAGGTGGTGGTTCGCCACCAGGTGAATATGGATCCCATCCGGCGTTTTATTGCTACCGATGGTAAATCATACATCCTTGGTGACGATCCCCGTGACCAATTGGGGAGCAAAGTATTTTCCGCCGCTCCGATCTTACAGGACGGGCATTTGAAGGGTTATTATTACATCATTCTGGCCAGCCAGGAACAGGCTGGGGTATTCTCTATGCTTCGTGAGGCGTATGCCCTGAAACTAGGCAGTAAACTTTTACTCTTTACCCTGCTGGGCTCCTTATTGATCGGGATCGTCGTCTTTTGGTACCAGACCAAACAACTGCGGCACATCAGCGGGGTCATGGCTGACTTTCAGCAGGGTGATTACCAGGCCCGGATTGCTGAAGACAAATCACCGGATTTTGGTATTCTTCGCAATACCTTCAACGATATGGCCTCAAAAATCCAGGCTTATATTCAAAAGATCATTTCCATTGACTCATTCCGCAAAGAATTGATCGCCAATATTTCCCACGACTTGCGGACACCCTTGTCGATCATCCAGGGTTACACAGAAACCATGATGATGAAACACGGTCAGCTGCCAGAAGAAACGGCCGTCACCTACATCGAGAACATCCACGAGTCTTCCAAGAGATTGACCGGACTGGTCAATCAGCTCTTCGAATTGTCCAAACTGGAATCCAACCAGATCGAGTTGCATAAAGAACCCTTTGCCGTGGATGAGCTGGTGAAAGACATGATGCATCGCTATGAAATACTGGCCTCTAAAAAATCCATTACCCTGAAATTCAACAATCGCAAGAAAATTCCTCTGGTTCTGGGCGACATCGCCCTGGTCGAACGGGTCATCCAGAACATTCTGGACAATGCCATGAAATTTACGCCCCAGGGAGGGATCATTGAAGTATCGATAACACACGATGACAAGCACGTTAAAATTCAGATCAGTGATAATGGCGAGGGCATCAGCGAAAGCGAACAAAGCGCCATTTTTGACCGCTATATCAAATCCGCCGGAGCCCTGAAACAAAGCGCCGGGTCCGGACTGGGATTGGCCATTGCCCGTAAGATCATCGAATTGCACGATTCAACCATCCAGGTAAAAAGCAAACTCCATGCAGGATCGACGTTTTCCTTCCAGCTCCCAGCCCTGCACGCTAAGCCGGTTATGCCTTGAAGTTCAGGTCATTTGAAATCCTTTACGCCAGAAAATGACGGTCTGAAATAAACCACGGGCCACCATAAAGAGCAGGAACGAAATCCATAAGCCCCAACCAGGCGCGTTAAATCCGAACCGGTGAATGGCCAGAAATAACACCAGGGCTAAAACCATGGTATTGCGCATGGCGCGAGAAGCCGTCAACCCGATGAAGATTCCGTCCCAAATGTAACTAGCAAAACTAAGCACCGGTAAGATGGCCATCCAGATCAGCCATTCACGGCCGGCAGCCAAAACATCCGGTTGATCCGTGTAAACTCTGAATATCCAGGGGCCGCCCCAACCATAGGCCACACCAAATCCCAGTGCGATCACACCACCCCAAACAAACGAAAGGCGGATGACCCTTCGCAGAGACAGGAAGTCTCCGGCACCATAAAACCGTCCAACCAGACTCTCGGCGGCAAACGCAAATCCATCGACGGCATAGGACAACCAATTCAGGAGTTGCAGTAAAATTACATTTACCGCCAGGAGCACTTCATTCAGTTGAGCGGACTGCGCATAGAAATAAGCAAATGCAAAGGTCAGACATACCGTCCGGATGAATAAATTTCCATTGATGCGCAGAAAGCCTGAAAATGCCGGCCAATCCGTTAATTCTTTCCAATCAAACCGCAAAGATTGCCGTCCATAGTGGACCACCAAAAAAAGGTATGCGAGCAAGACACCCAAATATTGAGCGATCAACGTTCCCCAGGCCACACCCCGGATCGCCAGCTGGTAATGGCTGACCAGCAGATAACTTGCCACCATATTCACCACATTGATGGCAATGGTAATCACCAGCGGATAAATGGCATTCTGCATGCCAAAGAACCAGCCCAGCATGGCATACAGCCCCAGGGTTGCCGGAGCTGCCCACACCCGAATCATGAAATATTGACTGACGAGGCCGACCTGATCACCGGGAACATTCATTCCCAATATCCCTACGTCCAGGATTGCCCACCGCAAGATGATGATCAGCAAGGCCAGGATCACCGCGATCAGCAGAGATCGGCCCAAGACCAAACGAATGCCCTCTTCATCGCGGGCACCAAAGGCCTGAGCGGTCATGCCGGTTGTGCCCATCCTTAGAAAACCAAAATTCCAGTAGATGAAATTGAATACCATCGCTGCCAGACCCACCGCCCCGATGTGATCGGCCGACAAACGCCCCATCAATGCCGTATCTACGGTCGATAATAAAGGAACCGACAGGTTGCTGACAATATTAGGTACAGCCAACCTCAGTATCTCCCGGTTAATGGAATTAATTCCTGGCATAACACCTCGCCGTTTGGACTTTACAACAAGGAGTTTTTCGCTACACGAACTCCTTCGACGCTAAACTTATCAACTTAATCACACATATGTTACCTTTGTGCAATAGATTGTCCCCGGGTAAGGTTAATAATGCATGCAGCATGAGATCCTCCGGAACCGATTTTAGTTAATCACTATATGATTCGCATAGGAATACTATTTGGCGGACCTTCCCGAGAACGGGAAATAGCATTTGCCGGCGGACGAACCGTTTACGACAATTTGAATAAATCGGTATTTGAGCCGGTACCTATCTTCATCGATTCCTGGCGCAACTGGATCCTGCTTGACTGGACCTACATCTACAAAGGCAGCATTCGTGACTTCTACCCGCCCATTGAAGAATTACCTCCATCTCCACACGGATTTCAGATCTATAGCGAAAGCCTGGGTGGTCCGGAGGAGCTGGATTGGGACCGGGTAATCAACCGTGTGGGACGCCGCGTCAAACCTTACGAGGTCAAAGAATGCATTGATTTTGCTTTTCTGGCACTGCACGGAGAATACGGGGAAGATGGCCAGATCCAGGGGCTGTTGGAATCGTTGGAGATCCCCTATACCGGAAGCGGCATTCGCGCCTGCGCCATCGGTATGGACAAGGTATTCCAAAAACAGCTGATGCAACAAGGCGGATTCAATGTGAAACCGTTCTTCGCCATCCAACGCGACCACTGGCATTACGGCAGTCATTACGGCTGGTTTAACGCCGCTGCACACAAAGTCGGTTTCCCCCTGGTGGTCCGGCCCGCCAATCAGGGCAGTTCCATCGGCGTTTCCATCGTGTATGAACACGATCAACAGGCATTTGTGGAAGCCGTTGATCGTGCTTTTTTCCGGGATACCATTGCCCAGGAAGAATGGGAAGAATTTACCCCCCAGGAGCGCATCCATTACATCCAGGAACTTTCCGATATCCGGAGCGGACTGGGCTATCCGGTAAAGATTCAGGATGAATGGATTCATCATCCCGAAGCCCTGCTACGCCGGCTGGACACCCTGCTGATTGAAGAAGACCACCGCGTCGTCACCCTGGAAGCCTTCTGGACCGAAAAAGAAGTGGTCATTGAACAATTCATCGGGGGCAAGGAATTCTCCTGCATCGTCGTCCGCAACACCGACGGCACCCCGGTTGCCCTCCCTCCTACCGAAATCATCAAAGGTTCAGAGGTCTTTGATTATCGTTCCAAATATTTACCCGGATTGTCGCGCAAAGAAACTCCTATCGATTTACCCGCCGACGCCATTGAAGCCATCCGGAAAAGTTGCGAACAATTGTATTCGTACTTCCAATTCAATACGTATGCACGTATCGATGGATTTATCGAAAACGATGGCACCATCCTGTTGAATGACCCGAATACGACCTCGGGGATGTTGCCTTCGAGTTTCTTTTTTCACCAGGCGGCCGAGATCGGGATGAATCCATCGCAGTTCCTGACTTACATCATCCGGGCCTCTTTGTCTGAACGCCTGGTACACAGTTTGCATCCACCGGCATTTCGGACCTGGGTGGCCGACCTCGACCAGGCCATCATGGATCTGCGAAAAGACAAAGCCCACAAGAAAAAAATCGCGGTCATCTTTGGCGGTTATTCGTTTGAAAGGCACATCTCGGTCGAAAGTGGCCGAAATGTCTTTGAAAAACTATCGAGCTCTGACAAATACGAGCCAACTCCCGTCTTTTTAATGGGTGACGAGCACCAGCATACACTGTATCAGATACCCATCAACCTGTTGCTCAAGGACAATGCCGATGACATCCGGGAACGCATCCGTGAATACCTGGAAAGTCCGGAGTCCTGGCACCATCCGGTTATTGATCTGATCCGGGAAGAATGTGCCGGATTGATCAAGACCTACACCAGTGAACATACTGTGTTCTTCCCCCGTGAGTTGACCTATCCACAACTGGCGAATGAGTTTGACGGAGCATTCATCGCCCTGCATGGCCGTCCGGGTGAAGACGGAACGGTGCAACGTCAACTGGACGCCCTGCAAGTACCGTATAATGGCTCAGGGTACGATTCTTCACAGGTCACCATCAATAAATTTGAAACGCTGCGACGACTGCGTGAAGCCGGGTTTAAAACGGCCGAGCAGACTTTGGTGTCGCGAAAGGAGTGGTCCGCCGACCCGGTCAAAGTCCAGGAACGTCTCATCCGTCAGTATGGATTTCCGGTTGTCATCAAGCCGGTGGATGACGGATGCAGTTCAGCCGTCAAGGTCATTCGGGATGCCTCCCAGCTCACCCATTACCTGAAAACCATCTTCCGGGAAGAGGAATCCTTGGATCCGGAAAGTGCGCGGGTGCTGAAATTAAAACCCAAAGAGGAATTTCCTCGCAAACAGGAAGCATTGGTTGAGAACCTGATCGGACCGGAGGGAGCCGCCCATTTTATGGAAATAACGGGAGGGATGGTCACCCATCATGGCCCCGAAGGCATCCGGTTTGAAGTATTTGAACCATCGGAGGCGCTTTCCGGCGGCGAAGTCCTTTCCCTGGAAGAGAAATTCCTGGCCGGAGAAGGCCAGAACATTACTCCTGCCCGCTTTGCCACCGACCAAAATCAATACCGGCACATTTCTGAGCAAGTGAAACAAGACCTTGAGCGGGCAGCCCGTATCCTGGGCGTCGAAGGTTATGCCCGTATCGATGCATTTGTCCGCATCTTTGCGGATGACCGGGTGGAGACCATCATCATCGAGGTCAATTCACTGCCGGGTATGACGCCGGCTACCTGCATCTTTCATCAAAGTGCCCTGAATGGGTACAAGCCCTATGAATTCATCGATCAAATTTTAGAGTACGCATTCCATGGCCAAGAAGTCGCAACCATCCGATAATCCGAATTCCTTTACGTCCTTGTGGTCCCTGTTGATCAGCAAATCCTGCCTGCGTCAGCTGGGGTTTATCCTGACTTTTCTCCTGGTCGTAGTGTTATTGGTCTTCGGCTGGCTTAAAATTTACACCCGTCACGGCCAAAAACTGGAATTGCCCGATTATACTGAAATGAGCCTGGACGCTGCACAAAAAGATGCCAGTAAGCGTCACTTCGAAATCGTTGTCTCCGACTCAGTCCATATTGTTGAAAAACCCGGAGGAATCATTCTGCAACAAAATCCTGCCGCCCATTCCCTGGTTAAGAAAGACCGTAAAGTCTACGTCACCGTGACTAAATTTTTGCCTGACAAGATTCACCTGGAAGACCTGGGAAAATTATATGGAAATGCCTTCAATTCCATCCAGGATATGTTGAAAGGCTACCACATCCAGGCCAAGGTCCGGGATTATCGATACGATCCTTTTGGTGAAAACATCATTCTGGAAGTGTGGTACAATGGAGAAGTCATTGTCAACAAGGAAGGGGTGCGGGCCAATACCCAGATCGACAAAGGAGGAACCCTGGAATTTATCCTGAGTAAATCCAATGATGCGGTGGTGAAAACACCAAAACTGGTATGCCTGACTTATGCCGAATCGGTATTTATTACCAAAGGCTATCAATTGGCCATCAAAATGGACAAGGAATACGAGTACGCTCCGGAAGATCTGGATAATGCCTACGTGTACAAACAATATCCCAGTGCCGACAGTCGCATCCTGATGGGAGACACGGTCATCGTCTACCTGACCACGATCAAACCTGCCGATTGTGGTGCCGGATTCATTCAGGAAGAACAATAACTGTTAGTAAGATCAGCCAAGTCGGCCTGCGGCAAGGATGCAATCCATTTCGTTGAATGGGAAATCTCCGAATTTGTTATGGTCGGCCTGACTATGGATTAGAAAATTTTCCCTGCGTTATCTACCCAATCCGGCCGATAAGCCTTACATTCTATGGAATTTTAGTTTTCAACCAATCAAACGACGCATCATGTCTGGTTTCCTTGGACTTGGTAAATATTTATTCATTGTTCCCATGCTGGTATTTGGAGTCATCCATCTTAAACAAGCCAAGGCAATGTCCACCCTGCCTCCCTTTGGCGGGCAGATCATGGTATACATCACCGGTATTGCCTTACTTGCCGCATCGATCAGCCTGGTTATCGGCAAATGGGACAAACTGGCTTGTGTCCTGTTATCCATTCTGTTATTGAGTTTTGCCGTAACCATTCATCTGCCGGCTATGTTGAATGCGCAGGACGAGATGGCCAAAGCGGCTTCCCTTTCCAATTTTGTCAAAGACATCGGCCTGGCGGGTGGAGCTCTGATGGCGGCACGGTTGGCCAAAGATCATTCTGTCATCGGTTAAATTCCCTGCAACCGAATCTTAATTTTGGGGTTATATACCCACCTCTGCTATATTTCAACGAAATTAGCAAAGAGACAACTCAGCAGAATTGCGTTATTTAATAGAGATATCTTACAACGGCTATGCCTATGTCGGCTGGCAAAGACAACCCAACGGCCTCTCCATCCAGGAAGTGCTGGAGGATACGATGACCCTGATGTTGCAGGAACCGGTCCAAATCACCGGTTGCGGCCGCACCGATAGCGGTGTGCATGCACGGCATTACTTTGCACATCTGGACCTGGCCGGCGACCTTCCCCCACGAATGATCCACCGTCTAAACCGTATGCTGCCCAGTGATGTGGTAATCCATGCCATTTACCAGGTACCTCCGGATACCCATGCCCGTTTTGATGCGGTCCGGCGCAGTTATCGCTATTTCATGACATTGGGCAAAGATCCTTTCAGTCCGCACATGGCATGGCACTACCCGCATGCACGCCACCTGGACCAGGAGGCCATGATGGAAGTGGCGGCCATGTTACCAGCCTATTCCGACTTTGCCCCATTCTGTAAAACCAATCACGATGCGGAGACCACCTTATGTGATTTAACCACCAGCAGGTGGTTTTTTATGGAAGACCGGTGGGTTTATCATGTTGAGTCAAATCGTTTTTTAAGGGGGATGGTCCGCTTGATCATCGGCATGTGCCTGGAAGTCGGGCAAGGCAAATTGACTGTTGAGGAAGTGGATGCTTGTTTTAATGAGAAGCGCCAGGTTAGCAGGGCCTGGAGTGTGCCTCCCGATGGATTATACCTGGACCGGGTGGATTACCTTGATCGGAAGGAATGGATCCTGGTTGATGCCGATCCGGCTAGGCTGGAACAGCAATCCTGAGATCAGGATACAAAGGAAAACCCTGCATGTAATTACGGATGGCGTCACGGATTCCCAATAGCCGGGATTCATCCTCCGGGTGATTAACCACTTCATCGATCCAATCGACCATTTGTACACAAGCTGATTCATCCAAACCCCGGGTAGTGATCGCTGCCGTACCTATACGGATGCCCGAGGTAACAAAGGGACTTTCCGTGTCAAAAGGCACCATATTTTTGTTGACGGTAATGCCTGCCAATCCGAGGGATTCTTCAATTTGTTTTCCGGTGACTCCTTTATTTCGCAGATCGATCAACATCAGATGGTTTTCGGTACCGCCGGAAATAATCTGATAGTCTTTTTCCAAAAAGGCCTGTGCCATCCGTTGGGCATTGCGGATGACCTGCCCCGCATAGGTCCGGAATTCGGGCTGTAAGGCCTCACCGAATGCCACTGCTTTTGCAGCAATGACATGCTCAAGAGGTCCCCCCTGCATGCCCGGGAAAACGCCGGAATTCAGTATTGCACTCATTTTGACAGGCTTCCCTTTAGAGGTCTTCCGGCCCCAGGGATTATCAAAATTTTCTCCCATCATGATCAGGCCGCCACGGGGACCCCGCAACGTTTTGTGCGTGGTCGTGCTTACGATGTGGCAATGAGGCATTGGGTCATTCAGTAGCCTGGCGGCAATCAAACCGGCGGGATGGGCAATATCCGCCAATAAGATGGCACCTACTTCATCGGCAATCGCACGGAACGTGGCATAATCCCAATCGCGTGCATAGGCGGAAGCGCCACAGATGATCAGCTTGGGTTGTTCCTTACGGGCAATATCCCGGACCCGGTTCATATCGATGCGACCGGTCTCCTTTTCAACCCCATAGAACACCGGCCGGTACACTTTTCCGCTATAATTGACCGGAGAGCCGTGTGAAAGATGGCCGCCATGAGCCAGATCAAAACCCAGGATGGTGTCTCCTGGTTGCAGGAGTGCCAGGAATACGGCGGCATTGGCCTGTGCACCCGAATGTGGCTGTACGTTGGCAAAAGCCGCTCCGAAAAGTTCTTTGGCCCGCTCGATGGCAATGTCTTCGATCTGATCAACCACTTCACAGCCTCCATAATAGCGTTTGCCGGGATAGCCTTCCGCATATTTATTGGTCAGGCAGGTCCCCATGGCCTGCATCACCTGAACGCTGGTAAAATTTTCCGAAGCGATGAGCTCGACCCCTTCCTGCTGACGCTGGAGCTCCTGATTGATCAGATTGAAGATTGTTGTATCCACAAGTTTCGTATTTGAAGGGCAAAAATAGGTTTGAGGTTGGAATAAACCAATGAATGGTAAGGCTAATTGAATATCCATCCTCATCAATCCGGTCACATACGCGGATGACAGACAAAGTATTTGGTCAACTCCTGCTGCGAATGATTAAAGCCGGCCATACGGGAGAAAGGTTCGATCTCGCCGGTTTTCTTGAGGATGTAGATTTCTTCCACCCCTTCCCGGTAAGAGGTATTGGTTTCCGAGCCTACGATCAATAACTTCGAAAAGGCTTCATCGCCGAAATGTTGAACGATTCGTTCTCTCAAAGAGGCGAGCATATCCTGATTGAGGGGATCAAAACTGGTGATGACTTTAAATAAATTTCGTTCCAACAGACTTGTGGATAGAAAGGTCAGCAACGGATTAGCACTCAGGCGCAGAGACCGTTTTAACAGACCAACAATGTCGTAATCGTCGAAAGCAATGAAGTCGGGAATAAAGTCATCCCGGTCCGGCTGTCCAGGAAAAAGCAATGGGTTTACACCCTGGACCAGTTCTTTGAGTTGGGGATCCCGACGGGCTTCGGTCATAAAAAGCCGTAACATTTGTTCCGCCGCGATGACGGTCTTATGCAAATAAACCTGCCAGTACATGATCTTACGGGCGATCAGAAATTTTTCAATGCTGTAGATTCCTTTCTCTTCGACGACGAGCTTGTCGTCACGGACATCCAGCATCTTGATGATGCGATCATATCCAATAATGCCTTCCGCCACCCCGGTAAAATAACTGTCCCGGTTAAGGTAATCCATCCGGTCCATGTCCAGTTGGCCGGAAACGAGCTGATGTAAAAAACGATTGGGATACTGATCGGTGAAGATGCGGATCGCCAGGTCCAGCGCGCCGTGGTACTTTTTGTTTAAATAGTGAAAGATATCCAGGGAAATGGATTCATGATTGCGTGAAGTAAAGATCTGTTCGAGGGCATGTGAAAAGGGGGCATGGCCACTGTCATGAAGTAGTATGGCAATGCAGGCTCCTTCGGCCTCATCGTGACTGATCATCACTCCTTTCTGACGCAATACCTGGATGGCCAGTTGCATCAGATGGGTTGCCCCCAGGGCATGGTGAAAACGTGTATGCAGGGCGCCAGGGTATACATAATCGGATAATCCGCACTGTTTGATCCGCCGCAATCGCTGGAAAATCGGCTCTTCAATCAGGTCGTAAAGTATGTCGTATTCAAAAGAAATAAACCCGTAAACCGGGTCATTGAAAATTTTACGTTTATTCATGAAGAGATATACTACTGCGAAAATACAGTACGTTTGTTAAAAGCACCTAATTTACAAACTCCCGATAACCGGTTAAACCGTACCAATGAGTTCCAACATCAAGATCCTATGGGCTGACGACGAGATCGACATGCTCAAGCCTCAATTACTATTCCTTGAAAACAAAGGTTATGACGTCATCACAGTGACCAACGGCTATGACGCAATCGAAACCCTCCAAAGCCAGAACGATATTGACGTCGTATTCCTGGATGAATCCATGCCTGGCCTCTCCGGTCTGGAAACATTAACCAAAACCAAGAATCTTAATCCATTGTTGCCGGTGGTCATGATCACCAAAAACGAAGCGGAGAACATCATGGAGGAAGCCATCGGCTCCCAGATTGATGATTACCTGATCAAACCGGTGAATCCCAATCAGATCTTGCTAACCCTGAAGAAAATCATCGACAACAAACGGCTGGTAAGGGAAAAAACCGCCCTGGAATACCAGCAGGAATTCCGCCAGATCCTGATGCAGATCAACAGTGGGCCTTCCTACCAGGAATGGGTGGATATCTACAAAAACATCATTCGATGGGAGATCAAACTCGATTCTTCATCTTCGAGTGAAATGCTGGACATCCTTGCCATGCAAAAGAAAGAAGCCAACAGTGAATTTTCAAAATACGTCATCCGTAACTATGAGCGCTGGATGAGCGATCGCGACGAAGGACCCACCTTTTCGCACCAGTTGATGCGGACCAAGGTCTGGCCATACCTGAAAGATGTACCGACTTTTTTCCTGTTAATGGACAACCTGCGCTACGACCAGTGGAAAATGATCGAGCCCATCCTGTCGGAGTTGTACCGCATCGAAGAAGAAGACTATTTCTACAGCATTCTGCCCACTGCTACGCAGTACAGCCGCAACAGCATATTTTCGGGATTGACACCCTATGAAATATCCAAAGCGTATCCCCAGTACTGGCTGAATGACAACGAAGAGGGCGGCAAAAATCAATATGAGAAGGAACTACTGGGAGAACAAATCAAACGGGTGATGCGCAAACCCATCCGTTACGATTACATGAAGATTACCAATCTGAATGACGGAAAATACCTGCAGGACAACATCCTCGATTTCATGCACAACGACGTTACCGCCATTGTTTATAATTTCATCGACATGCTTTCCCATGCCCGCACGGAAATGGAAGTATTGAAAGAATTGGCGGGGGATGAAAAAGCCTACCGGAGCCTTACCCGGTCCTGGTTTATCCACTCTCCGCTGTGGGAGGCGCTGCAAAAACTGGCGGAGAAAGATGTCCAGTTATTTATCACTACCGATCACGGCACCATGCGGGTGAAAACCCCGGCCCGGGTGGTTGGGGACCGGGAAACCACCACCAATCTGCGTTACAAAGTGGGCAAAAACCTGCAGTATGACCGCAAGGATGTCCTCGAATTACGGGATCCAAAGGCCGGCGGGTTACCGAGCCCCAACGTAAGTTCAACGTTCATTTTCGCCAAGGAAGACATTTATTTCCTCTATCCCAACAACTACAATTATTACAACAACTATTACCGGGATACTTTCCAGCATGGCGGCATTTCCCTGGAAGAGATCATCTGTCCAGTGATCCGGTTACGCAGCAAGTAAATTGCAGATAAGGCAGCTTTAGTACCAAAAATTACGGTCAGGTGGTGGTTTTTGGCCATTTCCAGGCTTGCCACACGATCACGGCTGTTATGCAGCTTTCAACCAGAGCCAAAAATACGTAAAACGATCTCCATGGCGACAGTGATGTGAACGCTATCATTACCATTACGGTTGTAAAAAAAATGCCCCATACCATGTTCAATATCCTGGTTAGGCGGGGTTTCAACCATAGGGTAGCCACGATCATCAAGGCGGGAATGGTCAATAGGCAGGCCGCAACCAACAGCTTTATGGGAGAATCCAGTAGATTGTTCCCATTAATCATGCCTTCAAGTTTTTGCGGAACATAAAGCTCAAAATAGTCTCCGTAGAGGTAACAGAACATCACCGAAGTCCACAAAGCGGTTAACTTCAACCTGGTATTAACGGTAAAATCTTCGAACATAATTAGAAGAATTGTAAGGTGACCTACTCCTGGCGGTCAATTTCGAGGGAGATCCCGTTCACCGGATCAGCGCGACGCCTCCGGATTTACTTAATTGTTGTCCGGAACATCGATAGTCAACCCGGTATACGTACATTCCCGGATTAAGCGGTTGACCCTGGTACTGCCCGTCCCATCCTTCGTAAGGATTGGTGGACGAGAAGACTTTTTCTCCCATGGAACTAAAGATGGCAAACTCGATTAACTGGTCAAAGACATAGGGATTGGAAATCATGAATACGTCATTGATGCCATCTCCATTAGGTGTGAATGCATTGGGAATTGCCAGATTGTTACAATCGAGGTCGGTGGGATCCACGACGGTAATTTTGATCGAATCCCGGGTCAGACATCCCTTATTTTGAAAGTTGAGGAAATATTTAGTGGTCTGTTGGGGCGTAATGGCGGTTGCCCCACTGGATGGATCGGCTACGTCCGAAAAGGGATTCCAACTAAAGGAAGTGGCGCAACTGGGCGAGATGGCCGTCTGCACCGTAGCGCCTTTTAAAATGGTGGTGTCCTGAGTTATCAATTCATCGGGACGGGTGTATAATTCCAGGACTTCGCGCAGGGGCAACGCCCGGTTGTAAAGTCGCAACTCATCAAGGTAGCCATGAAAGCGCTGCAGGTTACCGCCCAGGCAGGGACTGTTGGCGATGTCAAACAATCCGTCGTTGACGATCAGGATCGGCTGAGAATTCCGTTGTTCGAATGCGAGCTCGCCATTGATATACAACCTGACAATCTTATCTTCTTTGACAAATACCATGTGCTGCCAACACACTCCTGCCTCGACCTTACCGACCAGTGTGGTAAAACGGTTGGTATTCTGAATGATCTCAACGGCAATATCCCCGGTGGAACCATTGTATGAGATGGCAAATAAGCTATCCAGCCCACATTGATCCCGGTATGAAAACAAGTCATAGGACTGGGTACTTGGTTCCGGTCTGAAATAAAAAGAAAGGGTGACATCGCCGGTAAATACATTTTTTAAATTGCCGTCAAACCGGATGTAGTCGTCCTGCCCGTTAAAATAGAGGGACTGCCCGAAGATGCCGCACTCGCACTGAGGATTGCCAAAAATCTGTCCGGACAAATAGCCCTGATCGTCCTGCGCATCGCAGGCGTCAAATGTAATATGGGAAAGCAAACCGTTTGTAGGTTGGGCCAGGCCTTGAAGCACCCAACAAATTGTCAATACGCAAAACCAAAACCGCATGAATTCGAATTTATTTAAACAAAGAAGACAATCCTCCCAAACCGGGTAAAAGGTCTTTCATCTGGTCCTGCATGGCTTTGGCTTCTTCCTGCCGGACTTTTTCCATGGCTTCATTCATCAGATTCACCAGCAGATCTTCCAGGTATTCCACACCATTTTCTTCAATAGCCTCTTCCGCAATGGACACGTTGGTGACTTCCCGGGCTGCATTTAATGCCAGGGTTACCTTCCCGTCCGATGATTGAACGGTAACCGGGATCTTACGGAGATTTTCTTTCAGTTGTTTTTGCTGTTCTTCCAGATTTCCAAATAGTTGATCTAACATTGTCAACGACTATTTATTGATGAATAATTGGTACACATTCCGCTTAATGGATCAGGCTTTTGTCCACCAGTTGAGCCACGTAGATGGCATAGAGCAAGAGCATTAACCAACCTTCCCAGCGGGATATCCGTTTGGATATGCATACCAAAACAAATAAAAAGGTTACGCCGATCATAAACGGCAGGCTCCAGGATACCATGCTTTCGGATATTTGCAACTTGCCAAACAATCTCGGTATACCAATAACTGCAAATGAATTAAAAATATTGGATCCGATGACATTCCCTACTGCGATGGCCGCCTTGCCCCGGCGTGCGGCGCTGACACTAACCACCACCTCCGGCAAAGAGGTGCCAAGGGCCACCAGGGTCAGGGCAATGACTTCCGGATCTATGCCGGCATATCCCGAAATTTTACTGATCGAAAAAATGGTATAATCGGCCCCAAAATAAACCAGAGTCGCCCCCACCAGCAGCAAACCGATGGTCTGAATGGAAACGCCGCCTTTTTGACGTTTTTCGGGGGGACTGGCTTGGAACGAACTTCTGAGAAATACGAATAAACCTCCCAGAAGTAAAAAAGCTTCGAAGTAAGAAACCTGATAATCGTAGGCAATAAAATAAAGAATCAGGCTGGATCCAAACAACATGGGCATATCGATGTCCATCACATCGTGATCGAGGATGATCTCGCGGCCAAGGATAACGGTCAAAGGCAGGACCAGAAGAATGTTGGTAATGTTGGAACCAACCACATTTCCGGTTACGATGCCGGGAACACCATCAAAAACCGCTTTGATGGACGTAGCCAGTTCCGGCAAAGAAGTACCGAAGGCCACGATGGTCACGCCGATGATAAACGGGGAGATCCCGGCAGCGAGGCCTATTTTCTCGGCAGCCGAAATAAACCAATTCGAAGCTTTGAGCAGCACAAACAAGCTGACAGCGAATAGAACGATGTAACCAATGATTCCAAACTCCATATGCACCAGGCCCCGTGAGGCCGTACAAATATACAGGTTCTGGACATTCCGGAGAATGCGGTCTTCACGGGATCCTTGCCAGGTTGCATCCGGACAATTGAATTGCAATCCCCGATCGGATACTTCCGGCTGCCGGTCTAATAATCTGTAAGAATGTCCTACCGACTCAAAGGTTATATACTATCTTAGCGCCCTAATTGAATTCGGTCATGGCAAAACAAAATCCGGAACATGAGATGTCGTTTTTGGAGCACCTTGAGGAACTCCGCTGGCATATTCTCCGGGCGTTAGGAGGGACTTTCCTGATTGCAGTTGCTTTGCTTTTTTCGAAAAAATTCGTCTTCGATACGCTCATTTTCGGCCCTGCGCGTAAGGAATTCATTACCTATCAGTTTTTGTGCAAGATCAAAATTTGCCTTTCTCCGCCCACGCCACATATCTACCAGCGCTTGATGGGTGAGGAGTTTGTGACGCACCTGAAAGTGTCTTTTATTTTGGGTCTGATCGTGGCCTTTCCTTATGTCTTCTGGGAAATATGGAAGTTCATCAAACCGGGACTGTATCCGAAAGAACAAAAAGCCGCACGTGGCATTGTCTGGATCTGCTCCGGTTTGTTCATCATGGGTGTGCTTTTCGGTTATTTCATCATTGCTCCCTTTGCCATCACGTTCCTGCTTAATTATTCGATCAGTGACATTGTGGCCGGCAATGACGTGACCCTCGGCTCCTGGATCAATTATATGGTGATGTTTACCCTTCCCACCGGATTGGTTTTTGAATTACCGATCATCATGTACTTTCTCTCCAAGGCCGGGCTGGTCTATCCGGATACCTTAAAGAAATTTCGCAAGCATGCCATTGTGGCGATTCTTATCGTGGCAGCCATTGTCACCCCGCCGGATGTGATGACCCAAATCCTCATCAGCATCCCGTTGTATGCGCTGTATGAGGTCAGCATCATTATCTCAGCCCGGGTCGACAAAAACCGCAAAAAAGCAGAACTCGCAGAAGCCCGGCAACAGGATTCCTGAACCGGAGATCATTAACAATTGGATCAGCGGAGTTTGGCGAGCACTTTTTCCAGAATTTCATCCATCACCTGGTAACCCATTTTATTGGGATGTACACCATCATACGTGTATTCCGACTTTAATCCATTCTCCGCGTCAACCATGGGCGTGAAGTAATCCACATATAAAAAATCCTCCTGATCCGCATACGTCCGGATCATTCGATTCAAATCGACCACCTTCTGAGCCGGTGCCAGGCCCGGATGCCAGGGAAAGTCCTTGGCAGGCAATACACTGCACAAGACTACCTGGATGCCCGCATTGCGTGCCAGTTCGGCCATCGAACGGATGTTGCCGAAAGTCTCTTCCAGGGTCATCGGTCCGGTATTTTCAGCGATGTCGTTGATACCGGCAAGAATGGCAACGGCGCGCGGATGCAGATCAATCACATCCTGACGAAACCGGACCAGCATTTGGGGGGTGGTTTGACCGCTGATACCCCGGTTGACGTAGGGTTTGTTGGCAAAGAATTCGGGATTATGATTGGACCAACCTTCCGTGATGGAATTCCCCATCAGTACGATACGTTTGCCGGCATTTTCAGGCAACATGGCATTATCTTTTTGATAGCGGTGTAAATAGGCCCAATCCTCCCGCATGAGCTTGGCATAGGGATCGACAACATCCAGGTATTTGTGGAGTTGCAACCATTGTCCAAAGCGGACGATCCATTCGTCGGTAGGCAGCTTTTGCTGGTGCATTCCGAAACCGTGTCCGCCTCTCTCATACATATGAAGCTCGGCGGGCTTCCCGGCTTGTCTCCAGGCTTCGTAAATGGCCACGCTGTGAGGGGCCAGTTGGAGGTTGTCATCGGTGGCAGCAGCTACAAAGATGGGTGGTGCATCGGAAGGGACAATCAGCGAATCGAATATCGCTCCGTAGATAGGAGCTGCAAAATCCGGCCGTGATTCCCGGTCGTATTTCAGGGTTGCCCCCATGGTGACCGTGCCACCGGCTGAAAAACCCATGATACCAATTTTGCCCGGGTCAATGCTGTATTCGGCTGCATGCGCCCGTACATAGCGGATAGCCTCCTTGCCGTCTGCGATAGCCAGGGGGATAACCGATGTATTTTCTGCACGAAATTTATCCGGGTCCTGCAGCTTTTGTACTAATTCCATGACCGGGTCGGCCGTTGTGCTGTGTACCAGCCGGTATTTCAATACAAAGGCCGTCACCCCCCTGAAGGCCAGCCAGCGGGCAACGTCATTGCCTTCCGAGTCAATCGACAGGGTTTGAAAACCACCTCCGGGACAAATGATCACGGCCGCTCCGGTGGCCCGGTCCTTATTGGCCGGAAAAACCGTCAGGGTCGGTTTAGTCACGTTGTAGACCACCTTGGTCTGGAAGAGATTTTGTTCACTCACACCCTCCTCCCAGTCCCAGGATTCTGATCCTGGTGCCGCACCCGGATAAAGGGAAATGACCTCCTGCGCCACGAGTCCGGATGTGACGGTGAGTATCATGAGCAAAAGTGCAAAGCGATAGACTTTCATAAGCATGCAATTAACTAATTAGACCCGTTGGTCCAAGATAACCAATTCCGGGGGTAAAAATCCTGAACAAACGATTGCAACACCCGCCACAATAAAAAAGGGGCTGCCTGGTTCCAGGCAACCCTCTACAAAATAAGGCTTATGGAATATACTTAGGTGACCTGCAAGCATCGGATGTTGTTTTGCAATCATCTTCACCCTGCCGGTCTCTTCAAAGATACAGCCAAATGAACTCTGATGCCAGTTCTGGGACGGTAATCTCGTATTACAAACCTATAACCAAGCCGGTACAATGGCCTTTCTTGCACGGGTAAAATCAAAAGTGATCAGAAAACCGAAGCGAGTGGATGAAAAAAGAGGTGGAAAAAGTGCCCAGGACAGGAATCGAACCTGCACGACCAAATCGATCACTACCCCCTCAAAGTAGCGCGTCTACCAGTTCCGCCACCTGGGCAAAGTAAAATGTCAATAGCGGTAGTTTCAGTCCTGCGACCAGCGTGCAAATATAGGCAAATTCTGCATTTCCAAACCGCCAATAATCAAACCAACCCTCGGAGCCCTGCTTTGGGAAAAAAGAAATGATAACACGTAAACGACCGGAAAAAATCCCCGGCGACGCATAAATTAATAAATTGAAAAATCGTTGGCTAAACCAGTTGGAATTTATCACCGGGGGAATTTAATTTGCCGTTGGTGAATTCAATACAGCATGCACGACATTGAACCTTATTACCATTGGCTGGATCTGTATACCGCTGCGGACGACCCGCAGAGTCCTTTCTTTGGCAGGGAATACTCTGAATTCACCTTTCATAACCGGATCTATAATTATTACATCCACCCGCAGTGGGACGACTTTGGCTCGCAAACCTTGTACCTTAAGATCCTTTATGCCGATTACGCCGATGGATATGCCATCCTTGAGCTGATTGGTGAATGGAATGATGCCATCTCCAACGACATCATGACCCTGAAAAGGTACATCATCGAGCCACTGATGGAAAACGGGATCCGCAAATTTCTCCTTCTCTGTGGCAATGTTCTGAATTTTCACGGCTCGGACGATTGCTATTATGAAGAATGGCGTGAAGAAGTGGAAGAAGAGCGGGGCTGGATCTGTCTGATGGATACCCTGGAGCATGTCTGGCCGGAAATGGAAGATACGGATCTTCATTTCCATCTGCACCTTGGTCCCTCATTCAATGAAATCAACTGGCGGCGGATGACCCCACCTGCGCTCATCGCAACCGTGGAAATGCTGATCAAGCTCAAACCCAAAGGCGTCTACTATTAAGGAGGATCGGTGGATTTGTTGATTTGTTGATCTGTAGATCTGGTGATTTGTAGATCTGTAGATTTGTTTATTTGGTGATTTGTGTTTGGCCGGATCTATCCTAAATCTAAAATCGTCAATCGTCAATCAATTGGGGTTGTTGATTTGTAGATCTGTAGATTTGTATATGGCGGGATCTATCCTAAATCTAAAATCGTCAATCGTCAATCAATTGGGGTTGTTGATTTGTATATCTGTAGATTTGTGTTTGGCCGGATCTATCCTAAATCTAAAATCGTCAATCTTCAATCGTCAAGGGTTGTTGATTTGTAGATCTGGTGATTTGTATATGGCGGGATCTATCACTAGAGATTAAATCATAAATCTAAAATCGTCAATCTTCAATCAGTAGGGATTGTAGATCTGTAGATCTGGTGATTTGTGTTTGGCGGGATCAATCACTAGAGATTAAATCATAAATCTAAAATCGTCAATCCTCAAGGGTTGTTTATTTGTTGATTTGTTAATCTGTGTATGACTGGATCCATCGCTAGAACTTAAATCTAAAATCGTCAATCCTCAATCCTCAATGGTTGTTTATTCGTTGATCTGTTAATTTGTGTATGGCCGGA
>JAGQXC010000612.1 GCA_020436785.1 Saprospiraceae bacterium
AAACTCATCGCCGTTCCCCGCCCCGAAGATGCCGTGGCCGCCATCAAGTGGAGTACCGGCGAAGCGGGCAGGGCGATCCTCGTCAAAGAACCCGGCAGGTATTGCGTCGGCGTCCGCTTTACCACCGGATGTACGGCCGAAGAATGTGTGGAAGTACCCCGGTCCGATTCAACCAACTGCACCGTGGAGATCAAACGTGAGGTGACGGACGCAGGACTGAAACTCATCGCCGTTCCCCGTCCCGAAGATGCGGTGGCTTCCATCAAGTGGAGTACCGGCGAAGAGGGCAGGGCGATCCTCGTTAAAGAACCCGGCAAATATTGCGTCGGCGTCCGCTTTACGACCGGATGTACGGCCGAAGAATGTGTGGAGGTGCCGGGTCGGGATTGTTCAGTCTCGTTTGAGCGCATACAGGTTGACGCCGGCCTCCAGGTCAATATCCTTCCTCAACCCGACACCGGTATCGTCGCTGTAAAGTGGTCAACCGGGGATACAACCCGGCAAATTTTAGTCACCACACCCGGCAAATATTGTGTACGCATAGCTTACCGAAATGGCTGTGTGGCAGAAAACTGTTTCCATTTAGATGAACCTTGTTCGGCTCACATCCGCATGGCCAGAGGAAAACTTGGAGCCAAAGCCCGAGGCATCGCGCCCTTTACCTATCTGTGGTCAACCGGGGATAGCAGTGAGATCATTGAAGTAAAGGAGCAGGGTGAATATTGCCTGACCATCACCGATGCGACCGGTTGTTTATCAAGTACTTGTGTCAAATATTATCCGGAAGTACTGCAAGCATTGAGTTGGGATGCCACCGTGAACTCACCTGAAAAAGTTACCAACAATCATCCGGGATCACTTACTCCGGCAGAAACGTCCGCCGGGACTACCTTGATCCCGGATCCCATCGTTTTCCCCAATCCCAGCAGTGGGATGTGGAACATCCAACTTACTATAAATCAGAGCGGTATATTTATTGTACAAATACAGGATATGCAAGGTAAATTACATGTTAAAAAGTCCATCGCTTTGTCGGAGGGCGAACAGGTTATCCCGATCGATGGTTCATCATTACCTCCTGGCTATTACATCACAACCATCCGGTCGAATACCAGAAATTGGGCGTTAAAAACCATCAAACGGTAGCAGATTCCAACAAATTACGATATGGATCAGAATCTCATAAAGCAATGTAAAACTGGGCAACGCCAAGCCCAGTTTTTGCTTTATGAGGAATGTTTCCCCTGGTTAATCCAGGTATGTATGCGCTACATGCAGGATGAAGACGAAGCACGGTCCATTCTGAATGTCGGATTCCTGAAAATATTAGACGGACTCAAATCGTATCGCCCCGAAGTACCATTCGAAGCCTGGTGTAAACGGATCATGATCAATACGATCATTGACGCATTCCGTAAAACCCAAACGCAGCGACGTAAAGTTGATTTAATCGAAATGGATCAGGCTTCAGTCAACCGGCATGTCGATTACAATCTGGCAGACCTTGCATTGGATGCATCACAGTACGAATGGATGATCCAACAACTTCCCGAGATGCCAAGAAAAGTATTCAATCTATTTGCCATCGATGGCTTTACGCATGCAGAAATCGGCAAATTCCTGTCGATTTCCGCTGGGACATCAAAATGGTACCTGAATGTGGCAAGAGAAAACCTGAAGAAGATGGTCAGCGAACTCTTGAATCTTGAAAATAGTCAACTGAAAGCCGCCCGGAGTAAGATCTCTTAAAATCAACCAAGATGAAAGAAAAAAATCCGATCGATAAATTATTTGCCGACAACCTCGCCTCCATCAAACACCCGATGCGTCCGGATGACTGGCAAAATGCCCTCAGACTCATTGATTCTGAAAAAAGACGCAAGCGACGGCTGGCGGGTTGGATTTTTGGCGCCTCCTTCTTATTAGCTTTGCTGGGAGCCGCTACCTGGGTGCTCAGACCTGGCGTGCCACTGGTCGGCGAGACAACTGAACATCAGAAAGATGGGACAATCCTGCATTCCTCACCAACCCTCAGTTCAACCAGCACAAGTGCCCCACACGAAACAACCCAAAAGCCCAATCTGCCATCATCAGGAATCTCCTCATCATCGGCAGGCCGTAAAATCTTTTCCACCACAGAAAAGAAGGAGCAAGGAGAACCAGGCAGCCCCCGTCACCGAGAAAATGCCACATCAGACAGATCTACGCTCCCTCTGGGCCACCAATTGTCCAAATCTGCTGTCAATCCTCCAAGCGAACAGGCCTCACCGGTAGATGATAACCTACCCGGCGAGGGAAAGGTCCCAAAGAATGCCTATCAAAATACTTCTGGTTCATCCCTTGGCTGGCTGGCATTAAAAAAACTTACGGTGTCATCCCAACATACTCCTGCAACAGAGCATCCGGAATGGATGAACTTAGCCACTCCGGCAAAACAGTTGGGCTTTGAGCCCATCATCGGATTGGGATTAACTATTGGTTCCATTTTTCACCTGGGCAATGGAGGATTATGGGAAGGATTCCAGGCAGGATTTATTTCGACTTACCGTTTTTCGCCGGAGTGGAGTGTGCAGTTGGGTATTCAATACGCACAAAATCACAGCCTCGCCACCTACTCCCAATTGGAATTCCAGTCCGAGTTCGATTTTGGATCGATTACCAAAACGCTGGGCATGCACGGGGAAACCAGACATCAACTTGCCTTGCCGTTGTCTTTACACCGACATTTTGGCCGATGGTCGATTTTCGCCGGCGCAGAACCTAGTTATACGCTGGGCGTTCAAGGCTCTATTCAGGAACTGACATTGATGCCAACGCAGGGCAAACGATCAAAAGTACAGAATGTAGTCGAGTCGGTGAGTGAGGGCTGGTTGCCCACCGGACCTTACCGAACCTGGAATATGCGAATCCAATCCGGTGCTAAATACCGGATCAATAAAGGTCTTTTTGTGCAAGGGACGTTATCTTATCAAATCATGGATGATTTAAAAATCCTGCCGGATATTTTGGATCAGCGACGACCCAGCCCGTTATCCGCTGGATTATCCATCCAAATCATGTTGGAACAATGAGAAATTTCATCATCATCATCATCATGTGGGGAAGCCTATTGTGGGTGACCGGCTGCCAGACCCTGGAATTCCCGGAGCCTCAAGTACCTGATCCCGTTTTTTATGTAAAGGGTACTATCAATGGCAGCCCCTGGCAATTGGCCGCTGGCGAAGATGCCTATTACCTGGATACCGAATTCAGACGCGACAGCGCCCGTGTTCCCGTGCTGGTAAGCACGCTGCATCCCGACAATTGCTCCGGACTTTGTAACAACTCGTTCCAGATGCAAATCCGTCACGTGGAAGTTTCCGCAACCGGGGCGATAGACATCAATGCCCTGTTCCAGGCCAATGCCGATAAGCAATTCCTGGATAACAGTCAGGTCGATAGTTTACAATTTCAATTCAAGTCATTAGGTCAATGCCGGGGATTAGCATCTTCTGCATTGGTAC
>JAGQXC010000613.1 GCA_020436785.1 Saprospiraceae bacterium
ATGGAGGATGCCATCTGGGCCATTCGGAATTACAAACACCTGGGAAACTTGGCCGTGGTCTCACATTCCAATATTGTCAAAGCACTGGTGCCCGTTGATCGCTTTTTCTTTGAGAGGATTCAAAAAGGGTACGAAGAAAAATATTTCGATATTTCCCAACTGGATGAAGCCTTCCGGTTCGTAAGCGGTTCATTAAATTAATCTGATCCTAATCCCGCGGATTATTCAGGATGGCCTCAGAATGCTTTTTTCCACCTGCATCTCATTTTCGTGCATGACCCATCATCGTTGATCACGGATTAGGACTTCAAGGCTACCTTGATGATCCGCAAGATTTTCACAATTTATTCGGGATGAGCTCCGGTTCGTAGTTGCCGGGGAGGTATTCATCCATAATAGTTGGACGGCAGCTGGAAATCAGGGTAATTTCTTCAACTAAACGGAAATTAACTTAATGTGAAGCAAATACCCGAACAAAGTGCAATGATGAAAGCCGTGGTCCTGGAAAGCTATGGATCGCCGGAGGTCCTGAAGGTGATATCAATCCCGGTTCCCAGCCCGAAGAAGAATGAAGTGTTGGTCAAAATTCACGCTACGGCGGTAAATACAGGTGATGTACGTGTGCGCCGGGCAGATCCTTTTCTAATCCGCTTGATGTATGGACTGTTCAAACCCGGAAGGACGACCATACCGGGGATGGAAGTGTCCGGTACAGTCGTAGCGGTGGGCGAAGAGGTCTCCGACTTTCAGCCGGGCGACGAGGTATTTGGCAGTACCGGATGGCGCCTGGGAGGATATGCACAATACCGTTGTTTCCCGGATCATGGCAAGTTGATCAGGAAGCCCGGCAATTGTTCTTTCGAAGAAGCGGCAGCCGTTACCGTCGGCGGAAATACGGCCCTTTATTATTTGCGGGATAAGTTAGGTCTTCCAACAGCGAAAAAACATCCGTTCTCAATTCTTATTTATGGAGCTTCGGGTAGTGTCGGAACGATTGCCGTACAGTTGGCATCCCTGTTTGGATGGCAGGTCACCGGGGTGTGTTCACAGGTAAATGTAGAGCTCATTAAATCATTGGGAGCAACAGAAGTGCTGGATTACCAGGGAAAGCGATGGAAAATGTTGACAAAACGCTACGATTGTGTTTTTGATGCGGTAGGTAAACTGGCACGTAACCAATCGAGGAATTTGCTAAAACCTGGCGGAAAATATTTGACCGTCAACCGCGGCCTGGCCAGAGGAAGCATGGAAAACCTAATCGAATTGCGTGACCTGATGGCCGAAAAGAGAATAAACGTGGTCATTGACCGGATATTTGATCTGGAAGAAGCCGCCGAAGCCCATCGCTATGTGGAACAAGGACATAAAAGAGGGAACGTCGTCTTACAGCTAAACACAAGACCGGGCCATTCAGGGTAATTGAGTTCCGCACTATTCCTGCATCGATCTTGCCCAAAACTTAATATCCGGTTTCCATTAATTTGGCTTACTTTGGATTTTACCCGTAAGCTTAAACCGTTATTGTATGCACACCATTCTAGGATCCGGGGGCGATATTGGCACCCCCTTAGCCATTGAATTGAAGAAATATAAACGGCCAATTAGGTTGGTCAGTCGCCATCCCCGACCTATCCATGAAACGGATGAGTTGTTTCCGGCAGATCTCACGGACTTCAACCAAATCGACCGTGCGATTGCCGGCAGTGAGGTGGTTTATGTGGTGGTGGGCTTCGCCTACAACCTCCGCACTTGGCAGCAGACCTGGCCCCCATTCATGGAGTCGGTCATCCAATCGTGTATCCGTCACCAGGCGAAGTTGGTTTTTTTCGATAATGTGTACATGTATGCACCGGCGACAATTCCTCATATGACCGAAACGTCCACCCTTGGGCCATCCAGTAGAAAGGGTGCCATCCGTCTGCAACTGCACCGGATGATCATGGATGCCGTCGAACACAAACAGCTAAATGCTCTGATTGCCCGTTCAGCCGATTTTTATGGACCGGGGTGCAAAAACAGCGCACTGTCTATTATGGTTCTGGACAACCTGATCAAAGGAAAAAAGGCACAGGCTTTCGGCAACATCGATCGGATTCATACCTACACGTACACGCCGGATGCTGCCAAGGCGACGGCCTTGCTGGGAAACACGCTGGATGCCTACGACCAGGTCTGGCATGTGCCTACCACGGCAGAGCAATTCACAAACCGGGAATGGATCCAGATGATCGCCCACGAGCTGGGTAAGCCCGCAAAAGTGCAGTCTGTATCCCGGTGGATGTTATCACTTATTGGGATTTTTGTTCCGATTATGCGGGAATTTCCTGAGATGTTGTACCAGTATGATCAGGATTACTTTTTTGACAGTGGTAAATTCACTGACCGTTTTGGTGTAAAAGCCACATCGCCGCAAGAAGGTATTCAAGCGATGGTTGACCATCTGAAAACGGTGGAACGCAAAACTTAAAATGATTCAGCAATGAATGTTTTGATCCGAGTCATCTGCCTGATCCTTTTTTTGTTCAGCCATCGTTACGGGATGGCGCAACAGCCACAAGTCAATTACGATGAAAGTAAGGTGCCTGAATATACCTTGCCTGATCCGTTGCATCTCCCTGATGGTCATCCGGTGCATAGCGCCAATGAGTGGATGAATGATCGCAGACCTCAGCTGGTCCGGTCTTTTGAGCATGAAATGTATGGTAAAATGCCCGGACGTCAACTGACACCAACCTATACGATGCTTGAAGAAGGGAATGCCGCTTTTGCAGGTCTGGGCACTCGTAAACAGGTGGAAATAGCTTTCGAAAACCAGGGGCGCCAGTTGAAAATGTTGCTACTAATTTATTTACCCAAAGGAGTGGACCGGGCTCCCGTTTTTGTCGGGTTAAACTTTTATGGCAACCAGACCATTACGCAGGATCCGCAGGTGATCCTTACCTCTTCCTGGGTACCCAACAACGACAATTTTGGGATTGATGCCAATGCTGCCAATGAAGCTTCCCGCGGCGTCCGGGTTTCCCGCTGGCCGGTGGCGGACATTCTGCGTGCCGGGTATGGATTGGCAACCATGTATTACGGTGACATTGACCCGGACCGCGACGATTTTACCGATGGTGTTCATCCGCTTTTTTATCAAAATGGACAAAGCCGACCTAAGGATGATGAATGGGGTGCGATCGGTGCCTGGGCCTGGGGACTGATGCGCATCATGGATTATTTGCAACAGGATCCGGACGTGGATGCCGACCGGGTCGTTCTGATGGGTCATTCCCGTCTTGGCAAGGCAGCGTTGTGGGCTGGTGCCATGGATCCCCGGTATGCCATCGTCATTTCCAACGATTCAGGCTGTGGCGGCGCGGCGATTTCGAGAAGGGCATTTGGGGAAACCGTACAGCGCATCAATACCGCATTTCCGCATTGGTTTTGTACCAATTTTAAGCGTTATAACGGACACGAAGCAGACCTGCCTGTTGATCAGCATGAATTGATTGCTCTGATCGCTCCACGACCGGTGTACATAGCCAGCGCGGAGGATGACCAGTGGGCTGATCCGACAGGAGAGTACCTGGCGGGCGTAAATGCCTCACCGGTGTATGCATTGTTCGGGAAAATGGGTTTGCAGGATCCGCGACCACCTGCTGTCAACCAACCTGTCCATTACGACATTGGATATCACCGGCGAACTGGAGGGCACGATGTCAAAATGTACGACTGGCAACAGTTCATTGCGTTTGCAGATAGGCAATTCAGAGCGGTGAGACAACGATGAACCAACCATGGAATCGTTATGAACATGCACCTTAGGATAAAATAAATTCTTCTATGAATAGGATTTTGACGCTGGTATGGCTGTTGCTTCTTTTTGGCTGCGCAACCAGTAAAAAAGCACCTTCGGACCGGGAACCCTACGTATTGATGATATCCTTTGACGGATTCCGCTACGATTACGTTGAAAAATACCATCCTCCGCACTTCGAAGAATTTATCAAGAAGGGTGTTGCCGCAGAATCAATGATTCCTTCTTTTCCCAGCAAGACCTTTCCTAACCATTATTCCATCATTACCGGCAGGTATCCGGGGAACCATGGCCTCGTAGACAATAATTTTTTCGCTCCGGACCTGGGCATTAACTATAAAATGAGTAATCCGGAAACCGTGGATAATCCGGACTTTTACGGAGGCCTGCCACTTTGGCAATTGGTTCGGCAAAACAAGAAGAATTCGGCTTCATTCTTCTGGGTGGGATCTGAAACAAAAATCCACGGTATGTATCCTAACTACTGGCTGAAATATGATGATGGCATTTCCAACGAAGAACGGATCCAGACCGTCATCCAATGGCTGACGTTGCCTAAAGAAAAGCGACCACGACTGGTCACCCTTTATTTTTCATTGGTTGACCATACCGGTCATGAAAACGGACCGGAATCGGCGGCAACCGGACAAGCTGTTCTTGAGGCAGACCGGTTGTTGGGCCGGGTTTTAAGTGAGCTGGAGAAGTTAGAACTGGATATTGATGTGATCGTAACCAGTGATCACGGCATGATGACCATTGAACCGGATGCCGAACACCTTTATGCCATCGAAAATCTGGTCCAGGGCATCGACCCCACGAAAGTAACGTATGTCAATGGAGGTACGCTGGTACACTTTTATTGTACGGATGAGATGGCAAGAGAGGAGCTTTATGATCGGTTGAATCGCAGCCAAAAACACTTCACTCTTTATCGCCGTGAAGAGATCCCGGCTAGCTGGCACTATCGCAATGAGCGGGTTGGAGACCTGATCCTCAACATGGACCCCGGGTACTACATGCGATCCCAAAAAAGCATTGATGTAATACTGGCTACGAACAAGACAACCGGTGTGCATGGTTATGATCCCTATGCAACCCGGGAAATGCATGCGATATTTTATGCCCGGGGACCGCAAATTGCTGTCGGAAAGCGAATTCCCAGCTTTGAAAATGTGAATATTTATCCGTTCGTTGCTGCGCTTTTAGGAATAACTGATCTGCCGGAAATTGACGGAAAATTGGAAGTCCTGCAACCCTGCCTCAGGAAACCATTAAAATAGCCATCGTGGTAAAAATCGGTGAACCCGGAATGATTTACCTTTGTAAAAATCAGGACGATGTTGCGCAAAAGTATTGAAGATGAAACTTTTAAGGGTGTGTCCCATGCGGATACTCCCCTGGACGAGGCGGAATATCAGAATTGCACGTTTCGGGATGTTGATCTTTCTTCGGCGGACCTGACCGGATTCAAATTCATTGAATGTGATTTCGTGGGGTGCAATCTTAGCATGGCCACGTTGCAGGGGGTTTCCTTGCGGGACACGCATTTCGCCGATTGCAAAATGATGGGCCTCTTTTTTGACCAATGCAATCCCTACAGTGTTACATTTAGCTTTAACCGCTGTATTCTGGATCATTCCTCCTTTTACCGGATGAACATCAAGCGCACCCCGTTTAAGGCCTGTTCGCTGCGGGAGGTTGACTTCAGCGGCTGCGACTTGTCCGGGATTAACTTCGACCACTGTGACCTGACCGGTGCCAAGATTGAAGACGCAGAATAGGTAGATACTGATTTTCGGACGGCTGAGAATTATACGTTCAATCTTAGTAAAAATACAGTGAAAAAGACTAAATTTTCACAGAGTGGTTTGCCCGGCCTGCTACAGGAATACAACATTGAAATCGAATGAGTGAAATGGACCAAAAGTCAGCTAAAAAGCCATTGTCAATGGACGAGTACATAACCGGATTTCCGGAAGATGTCCGGCACCGGTTGCGCTGGTTGCAACAATTTATTCAGATGGAGTGCCCGGATGCCCGGGAAGCCATCCAATACGGAATGCCAACTTTTATCTGGAAAGGAAAAGCGCTGATCCATTTTGGTGCCTATAAAAATCACATTGGAGTCTACCCGGTGCCAACCAAGGACGACGACTGGATCAAGGCATTTCCCGGATATAAAACTTCCGGAAGAGGGACCATACAATTTCCGCATGGACAACAAATTCCGGAAGAATTGCTTCGAAACATCATTCAGCACCAGAAAGAAAGAATCTGGTCTAACCCTTAATTAATCAATCATGGAAGAGCCAGGTCATAATCAGTATCATTGGTTTAAACCCGTAGCGTGGATCTTTATTCCGGTATCCACCGCCGGTTATCTGATTACCTTGTTAACCTTACTTTTTTGCATCAATGTCTTTCTGGTCATTGATCGTCATTCCCATTCGGTATCGGATACGTTCTATGGCTGCTTCCCGTACTTTATCTCGACATTGGTGGTGTTTTTCTGGATTGCCAGCCATACCTCCGATCACCAGAAGTCATGATCTTCTATCGTTATGTTGGGTACCGTGAATTGCATGGAGATGGAAGACTTGATCAAAAAATTTGAGGCAGGTATATTGCCCCGGGAAGCCTGGACGCATGCGGCACATTTACGGGTGGCATTATGGTACAACCATCAATCGGATTATGTAGCGGCCTGTCAGCACGTCAGAGAAAAAATCATCCGGTTCAATACGGTCGTTGGGATTATCAACAGTGGGGAATCCGGATATCATGAAACGCTGACCCGCTTTTGGATGGTCCTCGCCCGACAGTTTTTAGCTCTTCATCCCGGTAAATCCCTGAATGAGGTGATTGAGTTGTGGGAACAATCTGCGTCCTCCGGCAAAGAATATCCTTTGCATTATTATTCGCGGGAGCGGTTATTTTCAGCATTGGCCAGACAGCAATGGCTTGAACCTGATTCCCGTCCACTGGAAGCTAAATGGCAGGAAATGGCCTGGATGGATGAACGGCCGGTCCACCACCTGCAATTAAGTGATGTCCGCTTTGGCGAAGCTTTTCGGACCTGCACCCTGGATCCGGTTTTATTCACCCATGAGGCTCATCTACGTTTGGCCTGGATCTATATTCGACAATATGGATTGGAGGAAGGCATGGACAAAATCCGGCGGCATCTGCAACACTTTGTATCTATGGTAGATGAAGAGGACAAATACCATGAAACCTTAACGGTAGCGGCGATTCATATTGTTCATCAATTCATGCAAAGGTATCCGGTCCCTTATTTTGAAGCTTTCATGCAGGTCGCTCCGGTCCTGCAACAGGACTTCCGTGGCCTGGTGGCCAGACATTACCATGCACAAATCCTGGCCTCGGAAACGGCTCGCAAGCAATTCATCAAGCCCGATTTACGTCCATTCGACACGCTGTCGGGTTGAGCGGGTCTTCATCCATCCATACAGTCTTTTGTTACCTGCCTGGCGCATCCTGCTTGCCGAAGCGCGATAAGAGGGTATCTTTTTCTAAGATTTACTTTGTTAATGCGGGTACGACCATGGAAAAGCTGTATTATTGTATCAAATTGTTACAATAAGATTTGTTATGAAAAAATCAGGTTTTATTCTTTTTACCCTGATCGCGCTTTTCACAACCGGAAAGGCTCAGGTCATAACCGGAGAAAATGTGGCGATCGCCAATACGGATAACGGCCAGGTCAGGGGTTACATTCACAACCAAATTTTTACCTACAAGGGCATTCCTTATGCAGAGGCCAAACGGTTTGAAGCGCCCCATAAGCCTGCTGCCTGGACAGGTGTGCGCAGTTCAATGACCTATGGACCAGTGGCCCCGCTGTTGGAACCCACCACCTCCGTCTTCGATGAAGTTGAATTCCTGTTCCATCATGATTGGGGATACACCAGTGAAGATTGTCTGCGACTGAATGTATGGACTCCGGCATTGGACGGTAAGAAGCGACCGGTTATGTTTTGGATCCATGGCGGGGGATTCACCGCCGGATCCTCTCAGGAGCTGCCTTCTTACGATGGTGAAAACCTGGCGCGGACCGGCGATGTGGTGGTGGTATCGATTAACCATCGGTTGAACATCCTTGGATTTCTGGATCTGAGTGCCTACGGAGAACAATTCAAGACCTCGGCCAATAACAGCATCCTGGACATGGTTGCAGCCCTGCAATGGGTACAGGCCAACATTGCCAATTTTGGCGGAGACCCCAATAATGTGACCATCTTTGGTCAATCGGGTGGCGGCGCCAAAGTCAATACGTTGATGGCGATGCCAAAGGCCAAAGGATTGTTTAGCAAGGCCATCAACGAGAGCTGTGCTATTCGGGCGAATATGTTGGAAAAGCCGGAAACCCAGGCTATTGGTGCTGCGGTCATCGCCGCATTGGGTATCCAACCGAATGATATTGGCAAAATACAGGAAATACCTTTTGAGCAATTGGCAGCGGCCGGAAAAATAGCGCTGAAGAAAGTCGAAGATCAAATGAGAGCGGATGGTAAACAACTATCCGCATTCGGATTAAATTGGGGACCAAGCGTGGACGGTGAACTTCTGCCGTACCAGATTTTTTCACCGGAAGCCATGCAACTATCCAAAAACATTCCCCTCCTGATCGGTACGGTGAAAAATGAATTTATGGCCTCCATGGGTTCCGGGTTGACGCATGCAACCATGGATGAAGTGGTCGCAGCCATCAAAAATCAGCGGGGCGACCAGACCGAAGCTTACCTTGCGGCGGTAAAGGAAGCATTCCCCAATCCCCAAATGCCTTCGGACCTGATGGATGTGGACGTCATGTTCCGGCCGGGTTCCGTTTTTGAGGCCAATACCAAATCCGCCGTTCCGGGAGGTGCCCCGGTCTATATGTACTTATTCACCTGGCAATCACCAATAATGGATGGAAAATATAAAGCCATTCATTGCATGGAATTACCCTTTGTTTTCAATAATATTGCGAGGTGTGAGGAAATGACCGGTGGAGGTCCGGAGGCCTATGCGCTGGCTGAAAAAGTCAGTAAGGCGTGGGTACAGTTTGCCCGGACCGGCAATCCCAACCATCCGGGCTTGCCGCAGTGGGAAGCCTACCAGGAAAGCAACGGAACCACCATGTTTTTTGACAATGAATGCACCATACGTCATCACCATGATCAGACGTTGATGAAACTGTTGCAGCAGCAGCACTAAATACCGACCCTCGAAGTAGCACAAGTCCGGAATTCCGGAGTTATGCAGGTTGTTCCAAAGATGCTCTTGTCGACTGGCAAGAGCATCGATTTTTATGGAAACAAGTAAGCTCTCCGGTTAGGAAGAGGCTTTATCCCGCCGAACATTCTGTTCGGGTAGTTCATGCATTCGGAAAATGTTTTTATCTTGCACGTGCCTTTTCTCCTGTCCTTCCAAAAATTAAGCATAAAACCTATTGTAGTCATTCACGTCCATCATCGGTGATGGGGTGATAAAATGTTCGAGTCTATGTCAAGAAAAACCTTCCGCCTCCTGTGGATGGCAGGGGCATTGTGCTTAATTGCTCCATCCGTATTTGCACAAAATGATACGCCTGTGGATAGCGGAGCAACTGCATGGATGCTCACCTCCACTGCATTGGTCCTGATGATGGTTCCCGGTCTGGCCATGTTTTATGGTGGTCTGGTTCGAACCAAAAATGTGCTGGGGACCATGATGCACAGTTTTGTTGCTATGGGCATCATGACAGTCCTTTGGGTGGTTGCAGGATATGCCATGTGTTTCGGACCAAACGTCCTCGGAGGATGGTTTGGCTGGGATCCGGGCTTTGTTTTCCTGAAAAAATTAGATAATTCCATCCTCGATGTAGGCGTGCCGGAATATGTATTCAGCATGTTTCAGGCCAAATTTGCCATCATAACACCCGCCCTGATTGCGGGAGCCTTCGCAGAGCGGGTTCGATTCAAATCCTATGTGGTATTCATTTCGCTGTGGGGCCTGCTGGTGTACAATCCATTGTGCCACTGGGTGTGGGCTTCCGATGGATTTTTGTTCAACCTGGGTGCCAGTGGCGCCATTGATTTTGCCGGTGGGACGGTCGTACATATATCGGCCGGTATCAGCGGTCTGGTTGCTGCATTGTATCTGGGTGCCCGGCGCGGCTATCCCAAGACCAACATGCCTCCCAGTAACCTGGTCATGACCATGATCGGCGGTGGATTGCTGTGGGTGGGATGGTTTGGTTTTAATGCCGGAAGCTCGATCCAGAGCGGACTGAGTACGGCTCAAGCCCTGACAGCCACCCAGGTCGCAGCGGCAGCAGGGGCCATCACCTGGATGATCATTGAAGGCTGGCATCAGGGCAAAGCCACGGCGCTGGGATTGGTGTCCGGCATTCTGGCCGGATTGGTTGCCGTAACGCCGGCAGCCGGGGTAGTTCAGCCTGCCGGAGCCCTCGCATTGGGCGTGTTGGCATCTTTCGGCTGTTACGGAGCCATTATGATCAAGAACAAACTGAAATACGACGACAGCCTGGATGCATTTGGCGTCCATGGCGTGGGTGGGATCATTGGAGCCCTTTTCCTGACATTTTTCATCCGGCCAAGTTGGATGCAGGCGGCCGCGGAAGCAGCGGGAGGCAGTTGGTCGGTGTGGCAGCAATTGGGCGTACAGGGCGTTGCGGTAGGGATTGCTGTGGTTTATGCCGGTCTGGTGACCTTAATATTAATGGTGGTCATCAACAAAACCATGGGATTCCGCTCATCGGTCGACCAGGAGATGCAGGGACTCGATAGTGCTTATCATGGGGAACACGGTTATGGCATCCTGAATCCCAGTTAACGTTCATTTTTCCCAAAAACTCATCCGTAAAACCGGGTATTTTTAGCATTCAAATTCCAGTCATCATGAAATTAATCACCGCCATCATACGCGAAACCAAACTCGATCAGGTTCGTGAAGCACTTATCCAGAATGAAATCGAACGCATTACCGTGAGCCGGGTTTCCGGTCATGGCCGCCAACGCAGTGAAGAAATTTATCGCGGACGCAAGGTGGTGCCCAACCTCATCCCCAAGATCAAACTGGAGATAGCGGTGAATGAGGCATTTGTCGACATCACGGTCCAAACCATCATGGAGGCTGCCAAATCCAATCCCGAAGAATTGGATGACCCGGCTGAAGTGGTCGGCGATGGAAAGATCTGGATCACGCATCTTGAAGAATGCATTCGCATCCGTACCGATGAACGGGGTAGCGAAGCCATTTGATCCGTTAGAACAAATAGGGAATTATGGCTTTGCGTTCGGTGGGATAGTCGGTAAAATGACTGCGGTACCAGCGATGGTGTGCCAATGCCCGCGGGATCAGATTCGCCGCCGTCCACACCAGAAAAGTAAAGGCAGGCAAACATAATGTCATGATGCTGAAGCCAGCCCATTCGAGGATCTCGCCAAAGTGATTCGGACAACTGATTCGATTGAACAACCCACCCCGGGGAATTCGGTAATTCGTCTCGTCTGGCTGACGTAAATGAATCAACGAATTGTCGGCAGACCAGTTGATCACCATTCCAATCAGGAAGAGCAGCAATCCGGCAATAAAAGGTGCAGTCCTGCTCCAGTTTGGTGGATAATCCGCAAAATGGGCAAAATAATAACCCAGTAAAAAACCATTGACCGTATTAAAGGTCATGGCTGACAACATGATGACGATAGGCATTCGTTTACCGGTCGTGTGCAGGCGAAATGGATAGACCAGGCTGCGGTTTACGTAATGCAACAAAAAGCATCCGGCAAAAAATGTAACTATACCGGACGATGGCCAGCCATTCCATGTGAAAAAGGTCAAGAAGCTGACGATCACGGTAAATTCCATCACGACCCATCCAAAGCGGTTGTCCACCGTCGGGCCCCATCCGGGACGAACATGCCGGCCATAAGGGGCATCCCGGAAGAGCAGGTAACCAAAAGCGATCGCGGCAACGCCCATCCAGAGATAGTTCATCAATCGAAAAGTTTCCCAGGTCATATCAACGCTTTTAGTGAAGATAACCGTGTTGATTAAACCATTGGTAACTTTCAATCAGTGTTTGTCTGAGTGGTCGGGGATGGAAGCCCAGCTCATTGCTGGCTCGGGCAGATGAAATGTTTCGAGAACCCTCCTCCAGAGCCTGCAGCGCTTCAAGGGTGTAAAGAGGTTCGTTACCCGTAAGTGAGGCATAGGCAGCCACAAATGGCAACCCGAGCTTAACCAGCCATCCCGGGATCACGGTTATAGGCATCCGGCGACCAGTGCAATTTTCAATCTCCCGGCATAATTGCAGCAAGGTTGCATAATGCCCGGACAGTAAATACAGCTGCTTAGGGTTCTTCAGATGGATGGCCTTCATGGAAGCAGCGACGACGTCGCGGACGTCCACCCAATCGTAGCCTCCGGGTACCAGCAAAGGTATTTTACCCTGGTGCAATTTGATCAGCATTTGGCCGGTGTAAGAAGGGGCGTAATCTCCGGGCCCGATCACGGCGGTAGGACAAAGTCCGATCACTTGGATGGGGGTCTTTTTCTCAATCAAATGGTGCAGTGCGCGCGCCTTGCTGCGATTGTATGCCACCGGGCTATGCAGACCCAGTGGCCAGTCCTCGTCCAGGGATTTCACCTGGTCAGCGGGAGCAAAAGCATGGATGGAGGCAAAGTGAATAAAACGTTCTATCCCCTGCCGGAGCGCCGCCTCAAATAACATCCTGGTTCCATCCAGGTTGATCCGTTCTACCTCGCCATGATGTCCCCCGTGGATCGACACCCTGGCTGCCAGATGGAACACGACCTGGCATCCCTCCAACAAACGGTCCAGGCAGGAGGCATCCAGAAGGTCGCCGTTAATCCTTTTCAAGTCAAGATTTTCCAGGGCAGGATGTGGCCGGCGTTGAAGGATTCGCACCCGGTATCCCTGATTGATCAGTTCACGGACCAATACATTTCCAATTCGCCCGCTGGCCCCGGTTACCGCAATTTGCATGGGCTGAAAGTAATTGCTTACGGTAAAAAATTCTGAAAATTTTGGTCATTTGCAAAATTGTGTGCGCAAACAAAGTAAATTTCAATATCTTGTACCAGCGATTCTTTTGCATGACCGTAGTTCCCGGCAGAGTTAGGGAGTGAAAAAAGTTGGAACCTCGCTGGTCAGTTGACTTGGAATCCATTCCGTTCTAAGAATTTTTAGGGGTTGGATGGTTCTTTTTGGGCCTTTCAATCCGGTTATTTCTGTCCGTAGGCAGTGCTGGATCATTCCTGCTTTCGCGGGCTGAATTGCCAAAACCTTTTTCAGTGATTAGCTTTTATTGCTATGTTCTCCGTAGCTAATAAATGCTTATCAAAAATTGGGTAGGTCAGAAAAATTAGTGTATTATTATTCTTTGATTTCTTAATGATTCCTAATATTATTTTCCAATCATGAAAACTCATCGTTTATGAAACTATTGTTTACCATTCTTACCATACTATGCGTTAGTACGGGGATTATGG
>JAGQXC010000614.1 GCA_020436785.1 Saprospiraceae bacterium
CGGAAGATTCGTGGCACGGTTGAGGAACTGATCGATGATGGTATCCGTAACCTGGGGATATTTCATGCCAAGAAACCCATCCTTATCAATAACCAGGATCAACTGGTCAGCGAAGACTTCAAATTGTTATTTTATTACCACAATCGACTTACCGGATACGAGTTGGAATTGGAGATCGATGAACGATTGAAATTGCTTTCCGTTCCGGTCAAGAACAGTTAAGTGCTGAAACCCAATTTTCATGTTTGTAGTATTTGACCTGGAGACAACTTGCTGGGATGGAAATCCGCCGACTGACCTCCGGGAAGTTATTGAGATCGGCGCCCTTCGATTGGATCGTTATGGGCAGGTTTCCGGAAGATTTAACTGTTTTGTCCGCCCCACTCACTATCCAATGTTATCTCCATTCTGTAAAAAACTGACTTCGATCACGCAGATAGATGTTAACCGGTCGCCACTTTTTGATCGTGCCGTACGGCAATTTATCGACTGGATTCGTCCGGATGAAGAGGACTATCTGCTCTGTGCCTGGGGCAATTTTGACCAAAAGCAATTGATCCGAGAATGCAGCTTACACCAGATGGACACCGAATGGCTGGATCCTTACATCAACGTTAAACGACAATATCATCGGTTGCGCAAATTAAAACATACCTATGGCCTGAAATCGACGGTCCAGCGGGAAGGCTTCGAATTTGAAGGACACCACCACCGTGCAGAAGCCGATGCCTTGAATCTCGCCAAATTAGTCGCCAAATTTGTTGATGAGTGGATGTTTTGATGGGGTTGGACAATTCTGCTCTGGTCTTCTCCCATTCAGTGGTTCGTCGAGAATTTTTTGGTAATTGGAACTCCTTTTACTTCTTCGTGGTAATGTTTGCAGTATGAAACGTTTTCTTTTTCTTATCCTGAGCATCCTTGGGGCGTTCCCCGGATGGTCTCAGCGAGGAGCAATGACCTTCTCAGTGACCAAATTTGAATTGGCGGATTCTTTGGCCAGGTCATTAGACACCCTGGAATCCAGGAGCGGGTTGCCGCTGGAGAACATGTTCAAGAATGTAAAATTCAACGTGTATTTCAAACCGGATTTCACCCGTTCGGAAGTAAATGTGCTCAATGGAATCATCAAGCTGAACTATTTCTGGGACCGGAAAAGCAAAGAAGTGATGTTGTTTTCCGATGTATTCGGACGGCGCACGAAAGTGAAGATGGACCCTGTGGATGTTGAAGAATTAAGAAGTGAAGACATACCCCGTAATGAATTGAATATTCAGCGGTTTCCGGAGGATAAAAAGACCATTATGGGATTACCGGTTTACCGCGTCCATGTATCTCCCGGTGACCGGGATGATTTTGGTATGGATCTTTACGTCTGTCCCGATCTCAAAATTCCTTTTGTGGGTTATGGCATCGAACAGGTATCGACCGAGCTGCTTGGGGGCACGCCACTGAGCTATCAGTTTAATCAGGGCGTAATGTCGATCCAATTTGAATTGACCGGATTGGAAAATCATGTGGACGATAAAGTATTCAGATTCCCTGGTGGTTACACCGAAAAGACCATGGATGAATATTTGAATGAATTCGGCTCCTTCATTCATTGAACAGCCTATTGGTTAACCTGTTTCATCTTTGTAAGTTTGCCCGACCCTCATCAAAATGTTAGCTATGAATGCAAGAGATTTCATTTTTAATCTGCCAGGTAAAGTACGTAAGGAAGCTGTTGAAGGTTTGGAAACGGTTTTCCACTTTGAATTGACCGGTGAAGATGGAGGAGATTATACCCTTGCCCTTAAAGATGGAATGTTGGATGCCTCGGAAGGACTGCACGGCGATCCAAAGTGTACGGTCAAGGCGAGTTCCGACAATTTCTTAAAACTGGTAAACGGAAACCTGAATCCATTGATGGCCATACTGACTGGTAAGGTAAAGGTATCCAATCAAAGCGAAATGGTGCGTTATGCCAAGATCTTTGGCTTGATGTAACTGACCTGTTGGCTTATTTATGCCGTCCAAGATTGATCTGTATCGATATACCCGGGTTGTATTTACCAATGGCTAGTGACAGGTCTTCCGAGATGTCGAACTGAAGCAGGTGACAATCTACATAGGCTTCGATGCTGTTAAGCAACCACACAAACCCAAAAGAAAAGTAACTGATCTCCATGTACCGCCGGGCCTGGTCCCGGTAAGACTTGATGCCTTCGGCGGTAGGGATCAAATCAACAAATTCATCCGAGGTGTTGGGATCATCGTCAATTCGGATGAGATAGGCATCCCGGAACCGGTGGTACTGCGCCTTATTCGTACGAATAAAATAATAGGAGGTGCCCAACGCTGCATAGACAATAGGAACTTTCCATGCTTTGCCATTATAGACCTGACCGGCTCCAGGCAGGACCAGTGAATAAATGGCTGCTTTGTTGGGTGATTTTTCTTTGATCCGGTGTTTGATGGTGTCAGCGATGGAGGGCTCCGGTGGAGAGATGTTCACGGATAGGCTGTCCTGCCCGGGCAGGGCGGTAGCCAGCCATAACAAAACCAGAAAAAATGTCCATTTCATAGGGGTAAAACGAATGAACTATTTGATTTGATCCAGAATGTGGTTGAATTCATCGTCTGAATTGAAATGAATCTGAATGACACCCTTGTCTTTTCCTTTTAGCTGGATGTCCACTTTGGTGTCAAATGTACCGGTCAGGTCCTTACGGACTTGCTCATATTGGAATGGTAGCTGCGTGGATGGAGCCGGCTTGGATATTCCTTTGGATTGTTGCAATGTCCGCACCAGCTGCTCTGATGCACGAACGGACAGGTGTTTGTTGATTATCTCCCGGAATGCGATCAGCTGTTTGTCGATGCCATCCAGGGCCAGGATGGCTTTGGCATGGCCCATGGAGATTTGATTTGCTTTCAGCGCTTGTTGTACTTCGGGCGGTAACTTAAGGAGCCGGATGTAGTTGGTTACGGTACTACGATCTTTGGCCACCCGGTCCGACAGGGCGTCATGTGTCAGGTTACATTCTTCCAGAAGTCTTTTCAAAGAAATGGCGACTTCCAGCGGATTGAGGTCTTGGCGTTGGATATTTTCTACCAGGGCCATTTCCAACATGGTTTGGTCGTCAGCTGTTCGGATATAGGCTGGAACTTTAGGTAAGCCGGCTAATTTCGCGGCCCGCAGCCGGCGCTCCCCGGATATCAATTGATATGCACGATCATTTAATTTCCGGACCGTGATAGGCTGAATAATGCCGTGGTTCTTGATGGATGTTGCCAGTTCCTGGAGCGCTGTTTCATCAAAGGAGTTTCTCGGTTGAAAGGGATTGACTTCAACCTGGTCCAGCGGTACTTCTGTGATGGTATTGCCGGTAACGGCAACTTTTGAGGTATGCAACGCGGCATGTTCGCTATCCCCGCTCAGTAATGCACGAATTCCTTTTCCCAGTTCTTGCTTGCTATTTTGTTTTGCCACTTTAAATGTGTTGTCTAAGAATTAATCGAGTGTATGGTTGGGTTCTGTTGGAGAAATTCGTCCGCGAGGTTGAGAAAGTTTGCGGTGCCTTTGCTGGAAGCATCGTACATGATGACGGGACGGTGCAATCCCGGGGCTTCACTGATTTTGGAATTACGATGGATCACCGTGGTAAAAACCGGATATTCCGAATTGTTGCGTATTTCTTCCAGCACCATATTCGCCAGGCGCAGCCTTTGGTCGTACATGGATAACAGAATGCCTTCGACCTCCAGTTCCGGATTCAGATGTTCCTGAACCAGGGTGATGGTATTTTTTAATTTCGCCAGTCCTTCCAGTGCAAATATTTCGCATTGGATCGGAATAATCACTGAGTCGGCGGCCGTCAGAGCATTCAGGGTGATCAATCCCAGTGAAGGAAGACAATCGATAAAAATGAAATCGTACGTCGACTTCAAAGGAGTGAGCATGTCCCGCAGCACATATTCCCGGCGCTTTACCCCGGGTAATTCGATTTCTGCACCAACCAGGTCCACATGTGATGGCAATACATCCAGGTTTGGAGTGTCGGATGACATGATGGCTTCGCTGACGGGCACCTGACTGATCATGCAATCGTATAACGAATTTTGCATTTGATCCAGGGCTATCCCCGAGCAGGAACTTGCATTCGCTTGGGGGTCGGCGTCAACCAGCAGGATCTTATATTCCAGGATAGCCAACGCTGCGGCAAGATTGATTGCAGTTGTCGTTTTACCGACTCCTCCCTTTTGATTGGCGATGGCAATGATTTTACCCATTTCAGATGGTTATGGTTTGTCCAATTGTTAAAAGGATGAGCTTTTTATCGACGGAGTCAAACGTACTTATCGCCTCTTCTTCATCCATTTTAATGTAACCGAAGGTGTTGTAATGCATCCCGACAATGGTCTCACATTGAATAAAATCAGCTGCAACGGCGGCATCTTCATATCCCATGGTAAAATTATCACCAATGGGCAGGAATGCAACCTGCAATGGAGGACATGTCATTGGGATCAACTGCATATCCATAGTCAATGCCGTATCTCCGGCAAAATAAAAACAGTCCTCGTCGTTCCAGATCACAAAACCGGATTCCGGTCCTCCGTACTGGCCATCCGGCAATTTCGAAGAGTGTACCGCCTGTACCAATTTCACGGTTCCAAAGTCAAAGTTCCATTTGCCTCCCAGGTTCATCGGATGTCCTTTTAAACCTTGCTCCTCCACCCAACTGACCATTTCAAAGCTGGAAATGAAGGTGGCACCACTGGATTTGCCAATGGCAACGGCATCGTGGACGTGGTCGCCATGACCATGGGAAAGGAGGATGTAATCCGGCTTTAAGGTGGTCAAATCCACCGATTTTGCCAGTGGGTTTGGAGATATAAAAGGGTCAAAAAGAAGCGTTTTACCCCCGGTTTCCACTTTGAAGCAGGAATGACCGTAGTAGGTTATCTTCATCCTCGGTGTTTTGTCGCAAAGGTAATCCAAAAAAATGAGAAAGGCAGGGCACCCGAAAGGTGATTAGTCTTTAAGAATTTTGATCGCAGCCAACTTTCCGGTAGTATCCTGGCAGCGTAACAGATACATTCCGGGTGGTAATTGAACAATGGGAATACGGACATTGTCCTGTAAACTGGCTATTGAATTGGTGATCCATACTTTGCCTTGGAAATCGGCGATTTGAATGGATCCATTTTGCCATTCTGGTGGCCAGGTCACCTGCAAATAGTCATGGCCAGGATTGGGAAATGCGCGGATGGAAGGTTGTCCGTCGTTACCCGGTTTAAGGGTAAGGTCAACGACATCCAGTTGATTGGTGTAGGCTTCCGAATGAAAATGACCGGCTAGCTCAACGGTTGATGGTGGGTCTGCAAACGCCAGGTCAATGTAGGGATGAGCGTCCGGGCTTGTTGCCTCATAAGGGTAGGAGAGTCTCCATTCCTGTTTAAGGCCGTCGTAATGCATGAAAGTTTCATCCCAATGGGCAAGATTGGTAGAAACAGACAATGGTGCTTCTGTCAAATTTAACCCAAACTGAAATCCTTCCCATTGTTTGGCCTCGTCCGGCAAGATGATCCGGATAGAATATTGCCCGGTGGAAGTTGTTAGAAACTGGTAGGACAACGCTTCCCGGTTCCGGGTTTCGATGGTTGTGCTGTTTAAGTTTACTTCAGCTGACCCATTGACATCACCCACTTTAATGCCGATGAAATTGGCTTTGTCCGGTTTGTCAAGTACTTCACCAATGGGTATGTCCTCCGGGAATCCGGTGATAAACAGCGAGTCGACGCCGGGATATTCATAATTTTTTGGAATGAATCGCCAGGAGGTATTGTGTTTGAATGCAGTATCGATGCCCAGCACCAATTTACGCATTTCAACCACATCGATGGCTGATATCCGGTCATCGTGGTTGATGTCAGCGGCAATCAATTCCTCAATCCGGGTAAAGGGTTCCTGACCCAGGATGTGCTTTATGGTGAATACGATGTCCCAGGTGGACACGCCATTGTCATGCCGGTCGTTTTTGATCGGCCGGAATAAGATCGACCGGTCCGAAGGCATGCTGTCGAACACGTGGATGTATTTGCCTTCGAGATTGGTGAGTACCACCCGGTTGTTATGATTCTCCTTGTCATCGGCTTC
>JAGQXC010000105.1 GCA_020436785.1 Saprospiraceae bacterium
TCAGAGCTGTTTGTGACCACCAAACTGGCGGCCGAAATGAAGTCCTATGATCAGGCTAAGGCAGCTATAGAGGGGTCCCTGAAAACGCTGGGACTTGATTACATCGACCTGATGATCATTCACAGTCCGAAGCCATGGGCCAATTTCCAGGGAGAAGATCACTACTTTGAAGGCAACCGTGAAGCCTGGAGTGCATTGGAAGAAGCCTATCAAGCTGGTAAATTACGGGCGATCGGAGTTTCCAATTTTGAGCATGAAGACATTGCAAATATCCTGGATTCCTGTACCGTAAAGCCGATGGTGAATCAAATTTTGGCACACATAAGCAATACGCCCATGCAGTTGATTCAATATTGCCAGGATAGAGATATCCTGGTGGAGGCTTATTCTCCGATTGGACACGGTGAACTGTTGAAAAATAAGCAAGTGGCTGACCTGGCGGCAGCCTATCAAGTGACCATACCGCAGTTGGGCATCCGCTACGATCTGCAACTTGGGATGCTTCCAATCCCCAAAACGGCCAATCCGAAACATATGAAAACCAACGCAGAGGTGGATTTTGTCATCTCAGATGAGGATATGGAATTCCTGATAAACATCGAACCGATTAAGGATTACGGTCAGGCCAGTAAATTTCCGGTCTATGCCGGGTAGTTACACGATTGGAATACGACCCACCATTTTATTTAAATTCAATCCTCATGCTTACGAACGAAGAAATCAAAAAATTTGCTGCCGCCGATGATTTTCACATTGCCCCATACCGGGAAGATGGCATCACCACCGGCACACCAACGTGGATCTGGTCGGTGATGGTCCGAGATCAACTCTTTGTACGGGCTTATCATGGTGCACACTCCAAATGGTACCAAGCCGCCTTAAAGCAAAAAGCCGGTAAAATAGAAGGTGCCGGCCTGGTTAAAACCGTAGAATTTGCTCCTGTCACGGGAACCATCCTGGAAGAGATTGATGAAGCTTATCGCCGGAAATATAGCAAAAGCCCCTACCTATCCTCCATGATCAATGCCCAGGCTAAAGCAGCTACGATGCGCGTAATTTAATTGAACCATTATGTTGGATGAAGTGCAAGAAATCGAATAGCAATGAAATCGGTTCAACTTTACACAACATTTTGGCATAGGTAAATGCGGTTCATGCCCTTCTGTGGATTAGAGCAAGATTAGATAGAGACCAAATTCGGACCACCGCTATATTATTAGGTTCTCGGAACCTGATTAAGGCATTAAAAATCAAATCATGAAACGAATATTTTTCCTCTTGTTATTGGGATTACTTGCAGGTCACAGCATCGCCCAGCAAGATCTGTTTAATGAAAATCCAATTATATCTCCGGAAATAAATGGAGATCATACCGTGACTTTCCGTATCAAAGCGCCGGAAGCCCATTCCGTGAGCGTTACAGGGAGTCTGGATGGCGACAATGCCTTTGCTAACATAACCTATGACATGGTAAAGGATAATGAGGGCATCTGGACCTTCACCACACCGGTATTACCACCGGAATTTTACCGGTATACTTTTTTGGTTGACGGCGTGCGCACCGTTGATCCGTCCAATGCCTTTGCCATTCGTGATGTGGCCAACATCTCCAACATTTTTCTGATAGATGGTGGTAAAGCGGACTTGTATAAAGTCAATGATGTACTCCATGGTACGGTCACTTACCGTTGGTATGATTCCCCGGGGAATGGGAAAATACGTCGTTTGACAGTCTACACGCCTCCGGGATATGAAAAGGATAACGTAAAATATCCGGTGTTGTATTTATTGCATGGTGTGGGTTGGGATGAAACGGCCTGGACAGGATCGGGCCGGGCTGCCGAAATTCTGGATAATCTGATTGCCCAGAAGAAAGCCAAACCGATGATTGTGGTGATGCCCAATGGCAATGTTTCCCAGGAAGCCGCCCCGGGCGAAGGTGCTGCGGGTTTTGTCAAACCGACCTTTATGCTTCCGCATACGATGGACGGAAAATTTGAAGAAACCTTCGGAGATATCCTAAATTTTGTGGACCAAAATTACCGCACCATCAATTCGAAGGAATCCCGGGCGATTGCAGGATTATCCATGGGGGGATTTCATACGGCCAATATCGCATTGAATTATCCCAATACCTTCGATTACATCGGTTTGTTTTCATCGGCCCTTGGCGTACGTGCCATGAACAATGTTTCCTCTCCGATGTACGAAAACATGGATGCCAAGCTAATGCAACAGAAAGACAACGGCTATCAATTGTACTGGATGGGTATGGGAGTAGACGATATGGAAATGATTTACCAGGGCAACGCAGATTTCAGGAAAAAGATGGATTCAATCGGAATGAAATACACGTACGTGGAAACATCCGGAGGGCATACCTGGAACAATTGGCGGGATTATTTAACCGCATTCTCCCAGCTTATTTTTAAATAATTTTACCCTAATTCATTATTGATGCATCAATAGTTAAACACATTAGTACAAAATTTCATATGAATCTTCTGAAATCAATTTGCCTGCTGGCTGGACTTTCCGTGATCCTGGTAGCAGAAGCCCAGCCTCCCCGGCCTCCCGCCAGTCCGAATGATACTTTAAATTCCACAAAGGTATTGCCGGATGGACGTGTTGTTTTCGCCATTTATGCGCCAGAGGCTTCCAGGGTGACCGTCAGTGGCGATTATGCCATCGTGATCGCTGATCCGGCTTCACCGTTTTCCCGCGACCAGGAGATGGAGATCAATGAAGAGGGTGTTTGGACCTATACGACACCACCACTGCCTGCAGATGCTTATTCCTATGTGTTCACGGTAGATGGGGTCCGTACGTTAGATCCATTAAATACGCAGGTTAAGGAGAGCGAAAATAACCTCTCCAATTATTTTATCCTGCCTGGCAAGGCCTCGGAATACTGTCAGAATTTAAATGTGCCTCATGGTAAAGTGGAGATGGTGTGGTTCCACTCCGACGTAACTAAAAAAATGACCCGCTTTCACGTCTACACACCGCCAGGTTATGAGAAAATGAATGAAAATTTGCCGGTTTTAGTCCTGCAACATGGTGGCGGAGATAATGACGCATCTTGGTCTACCATTGGCCGGGCCAATTTTATTATGGATAATCTTTACGCCAATGATCTTGCGGTGCCGATGGTCATTGTGATGCCGATGGGACATCCCGGTGAAGGATTTTTTATGGGTCTGGGCATTGATGAAGATCCTTATTACCAGCAATTGTTTGAAGAGATCCTGCCCTTATTGCAGCAGCAATACAAGGTGAAGACGGATCGCTTTAATACCGCATTTGCCGGATTGTCGATGGGTGGGCTGCAGGCTCTGAACATTGCTTTATTCGCGCCAGATAAATTTGGTTATGTATTGCCTTTAAGTACCGGCTATTTCGAGCCCCAGCGCAAATTGCTGGAAGAAAATTACCCGGATGTCCTAAAGAATCCCGAAATCAATCAACTAAAATTATTCTGGATTGCCATGGGCGGTGAGAGAGATATTGCTTTTCAAAATGGCGAGGCAGTGAATAAAATTTTTGATAAATACGGCATTCGTTACCAAACCAATACCTATGATGCCGGTCACACGTTTATGACCTGGCGGCATAATCTACTGGAATTTGCTCCCTTGCTTTTTCGTGATTAAGGTACCATCTCTGATTTCAGAAAAATGAATTTTAATGGTCAACAACCGTCTTTCTGTTCTGTTAGAGATTTAAGCCGGTCGAAAATTACCATCAAGCCATGATACCCCAAACAATGATAGAGGGAAAGATCAGCGTGGAACAATTAATCTACCAGATCAATTATTACGACAACCCCACTGCCCGCAGTTTCATAAAGCAAATGCCTTTTACCGTTACACTGGAAGATTATGCCGGGATGGAGAAGATCTTTTATCCCCAACAAGCCCTTTCCAAAGCGAAAGCTCCCGATGGTGCACAACCGCGCATGGGCGACCTGATGTATTATGCGCCCTGGGGAGATGTAGCATTATTTTATAAAGATTTCAGATTTGCCAATGGGCTGATTCCCCTCGGAAAGGTGGAGGACATCGACGGCCTGATGGATGCGTTGAAGTTGGCTTCTTTTCAGGCAACATTTGAAATAAACCAAATACAATAGTATGGAAATCATTAAAAATGGAATGCTCCCCTCGATGCCAGGACCCGGCGATTGGTTTACCGGCCAGGTCCGTATCGATCCATTGTTTCAAAAACAGGAAACGACGAGGGCAGCCGGAGCGATGGTTACCTTTGAGCCGGGCGCCCGCACGGCCTGGCATACCCATCCGGCCGGTCAAACCCTGATCGTGACCTCCGGCCTGGGGTGGGTGCAACGGGAAGGCGGCCCGATCGAAGAGATCCGACCCGGTGATGTGGTCTGGTTTGCTCCCGGTGAAAAGCACTGGCATGGCGCCAGTCCCAAAAAGGCGATGGCCCACATGGCCATCCAGGAAGAATTGGACGGGAAGGTGGTGGAGTGGATGGAGCAGGTGACGGACGCACAGTACCGGAAATAATCCCATCAGGAAACTTTAGCCCATGCCAGCACTTGCACCCCACTTGAATAATGGGCGTAATTGGGAGGATTTGCAATCAAATGCTTAAACCTCGGATAATTAATTGTCAGTGTTTCCAATTCCAATTGGTATACCGGCCATTCGATATGGTGGATGTCGTAAACATCAAGAGCATGAGGATGATCCTGAAACAACGCATAACGTTCAGTCAGCCAGCGGTCAAGACCGGATTTCTGGACTAACCGGGTAGCTGTGCGATAAATTGCCAGGAATTGGTCTCCGTATTCTGAATTTTTGGAATGGAAACAATTGTATTCCCGCGCCATGATCGAATAGCAGTAAGGCAGGCCGGATAGTTGCCTGGCAATGCGACAGGATAAAGGTTTTCCGCCTTCGATGCTTAAAAAATAGACTCCGGTTCTATCCTTGTGTCTCACATACGTACGGATATTGATTTCGTGAAAATCCGAGATGGGCGGAAAAGCCGGTATTCCCCGCGGGCGGATGTTTTGCATGTCAAAGGCCACCAGGGACACCCAGGGTGTTCCTGCATAGCAGTCGATCTCCAATGCTACCGGGACCAATGGCCTCAACAATTCGTAATCGACCTGCCAGTGCAGGAACAAGGCCCGGTTCCATTCCTGGTAATAACGCCAGGGTCCGGAGGGTAGGGGCCAGGGGCGGTGGTCGGTATTGGTGAGAATGTCCTGAATTCGCATTTGGTTTTGGCGGCTATTTTCATTAAAGCTAAAGGATCGCTTCCTACTCCCAAATTTATTTAATGTGCCGATTTCAATTTTATTTCTCCAGTCCTCGTTTTGATTTTTTGAGCCCTTTCACCAGCAGGTAGATCCCCAGTGAAAATTCAAAGATGGCAACCATTACCGCAGAGGCTCCGGCAAGGGGTGAAGTGCGTTCGATGATGCCAAACATGGTGGCTATATATCCGGCAAACAACGGGAAAGCCCCGACAATGCCCAGTAGAGCCAGTCCACGGGGCACCAGGCGCGATTGATACAATAGGAGGCCGAGTAAGATGTCATTGATACCGGGCATGAATCCCTGCCCCAACACAAAAATGCGGTCGTACATGGCTACCAGGGTTTGAGCTATCGGCGTGGAGGACGCATCCGCGCCTTGTTGATGCAGTGATGAAGCACCCAATAGAAAGGCAACGCCAGCGAACATCGTTCCTGCTTCCACAATGCGTGAGGCGATTAAACCGATGGCCAGTGATTCATTTTGATGCTTCAATACCGAAAAGAGAATAATGGATGTTACGATGCCACAAAGCGCGACAACGATTTCCAGGATCCCGCCGAGAACCACCTGATTGTCGTTGGCTGCACTGAGTAAATAATTGGGGTCGTGGAGGGGCAGGTAAAGAAAGAGGGTTGGAATGGAAACGAAGGTGAGTACGTAAAAGAGCCCCGCCCAGAAAGCAGTTTTACGGGGCAGGATTAATGAGCTGGAGTCTTTGGTCTCCGGTAAATTCATGTTCATGGTTTATGGTTTTATTTTGTTGAAATGGTCATCAATTAATTCTCTGTTTGCGATCATGCCTGCGGTCGTGCCGCTTGCAACGGCGTGAGCTATGGTGCGCATGCGGTTGCAGTTATCGCCACAGGCAAATACACCACTTACGGATGTCTTTTGTAACCGATCGGTTTTGATGTAACCTTCTTCGGTAAAGGCACAGCCCAGTTGTTCGGGCAATGCACATTGCTGCAAAAAAGGCAGACGTGTGTACAGGACCTGGAAGGGCGTTTTGCTGTGGTCTGTAAAAACGATTTGATCAATAGAACCTTTGGTTTGTTCAATTTCCAGAATTTCCCTTTCATCAATTTTAATTGAATAATGGCCAAGGGAATTCAATTGATCGGCCATGAAATCAGCTTTCCCATTGGTAAGGATGGTTATTTCCTCATTCCAGTTTGAAATGAGCTTTGCCAATTCAAATCCCTTTACGCCATTCCCCAAAATTCCAGTTCGCAAACCGCGTGCTTCGTACCCATGACAATATGGACAATGCAGGATTGAAATGCCCCAGCATTCCGTAAAGCCTGTGATGTCAGGCAGTGTGTCTTCAATGCCTGTCGCAAAAATGAGCTTTTGAGCGGATTGGATTTTACCGGATTTGGTGTGGATTTCGAAACTATTCTCTGTTTCAATGGCTTGAATGGCCAGGTCATTGAGAAATTCTACGGTATCGTATTTGTTTACTTGTTGCCTGGCCAATTGGCCTATTTCCCGGGGTGATTTGCCGTCCTGGGTTAAAAAATTGTGGGAAAAAGGTGCCTGGGCGTTGCAAGGCGATCCGCCATCGACGACCAACACTCTTCGTAAAGCCCTGCCCAATGCCATCGCTGCCGCCAGGCCGGAATAACTGCCTCCGATAATAATTACATCGTAGTCGTTTTTCATGGTTCATTTCATTTGGTTTCCGGGTTCAGGTTTAATTATTAGTTTTTTTGACCCAAATATTCTGAATAAAATCAAGTGCCGGCATGCCTGCAAAAATCAACCAGGGGACCAATACCACGGTAATGATCAGCGTTCTTACCGGCAATGAATAACCGGATAATATTTCGCTGAACAAATAAAGAAAGAGCGTTATGGAAGGATAGATAGCCAGCCAAATTTTAAGGGCCATTCTCAGTTTTGTTTTCATTGTGTTTTAATTATTACAGGGTTTAATGATTTCACCGGTTTGCGCTCCAAATAGGCTTCTGCGGAACATATACTCCAGTTCCTTCATGGTCACTGGCATTTCTCCGGGGAAATAGGGAAAATATTGAGGCGAATCCTCAATTACGGTAGGACTGACCGCATTGATACGAATCCCATTTTCCAGAGAAATGGCCGCAGCCCGGACAAAGCCTTCCACAGCACCGTTGGCTGCCGAGGCATTGGCAAATTGCAGCTGGGGATGGCGGGTTAATGCACCGGAAATCAAGGTAAATGAGCCTTGGTGATTGATGTAATGCTGCCCGATGAGCACCAGATTGATTTGTCCCATCATTTTCCCCTCCACCCCTTTGCGAAAGGTTTGATCGGTCAGGGTATGCCATGGACCCACGTAGGTAGGGCCGGCGGTAGAGATCAGCGCATCAAAGGAACCCACTTTACGGTAAAATTTTTCAATGGAATTGGTCGACGTAATGTCTACCTGGTAGTCGCCACTTTTAGAAGCAACCCGGACTACTTCGTGTTCACTTTCAAATGCATTAGCCAGGTGATTGCCCATGGTGCCTGAAGCACCTACGATGATTATTCTTTTTTTAGGATTCATTATCGAAGTTTTTAGATGAATGCTTCGCGAGATCAACATCGACCGATCTGCGCGGTGAAAAGCGATTGGACGATTAAAAGGAGAATTATTGGTTTAAATGGGTGGGGTAGGATCAGATTTTAATAAACAGGCCGTAATTGTTCTGGATGGTCGAATGAGCGCCTTGCCGATCCAAATTGTGAGCCAATCCAAAACTGATGGATTTGTGGGTCACGCCCAACCGGCTGTACACGTAGCTTTTCGTTGGATTTTCGGAGTGTTGCGAGTGACTGTATAGCATTTGCACCCGCGTGTAGAGTGACCAGTTTTTAGTAATAACCGGTTGATATTCCAGCAGCGCCATATTAGAAATCTTATGATTGTTCTTTAAATAATAACTTGGCAAATAGATCAGCGTCAATGCCTTGTTTTGGTAGAAGTACTGCAGGCCTATAAAGTTTTTTATGCCTTCGGTGGGAATAAAGCTTACACCGGATTGAATGCCAATACCGCTAAATAAATGTTGATGGATAAGGGTGGTGTTTTGAAATTCGTTGTTGCCAGAATGGCTTTTGTAAGGAGCAGAGTATGAAGTAAAAGACAACAGCCCTGTTTTCTTATTTGCCGACAAATCCTTGCTAACAATTAGTTGCAAAAACTGGCGCTGGTCTCCCACCATTTCTTCCACTGAAATCGAGGTGGGTGGATAATAATTTTTTACATTCTGTGCATGCATAAATGGTGAATGGAATGGTCTTGCGAGTAATAAAATGAGGAAAAGAAACTTTTTCATGGAAATACTTTTTTGCAGTGATCAATGAATTAACCCTACAAAAGTATCTGCAATGCAAAGGGCAATGATAGGACGGAATTAAAGTTGTACAGGACTTATTTGAAATTTTGACGGAAGGCGTCCGGGGTGTATCCGGTTTGTTTTTTGAAAAAGCGGATAAAATAAGAAGGGTCATCGTAACCCAAGAGATCGGCGACCTGATTTATCCGGTTGGCAGTGGCCAGTAAAAGACGCTTGGCTTCCAGGATAATGTGTTCATTGATCACTTCCGAGCACGTCTTATGCAACGATGTCTTTGTGATGGAATTCAGTTGGTAGGGTGTCATGGCGAGCATTTCGGCATAATCGCTGACCTGCTTTTTGGTATGGATGTTTTTTTCAAGCATGTCCTGCAATTCTTCTAAACGCTCCTGAGCAAAAGGGCTAGCTTTATGTCCAGTCTTTTCAGAATGGGGGCTTTGTCTAGCCAGTTCAATAAAAAGGATGGCTAAGTAGGCCCGAATGACGTCTTTGTAGCGGTCTTGTTTCCGGCTAAATTCTGTGAAGATGAGTTGAAGCAGCGTCATGATGTGCGCAAATTCTTCGGAAGACAGCCGACAATGGTTTTTAGTACTCACTTTACGCAACACCTGAATGGCCGGGATATCTTTGGGAGAATAGAATTGCGAAGTGAATTGCAGCATAAACCCGCTCGCCCCCTGTGCCAGCTTCAATTGATGCACCTGTCCCGGACGGAGGAAGAACACCGAAAATTCACCTACTTCATAGTGGATGAAATCGATCTCATGCTCGCCTTTCCCCTTTTCGACAAACAATATAAAATAGAAGTCGTGCCGGTGCAGGTCATGAATTAATGCCCTTTCCGCCACTAATGGTTCAATGGACCTCAGGCTGAATCGTTCTTCAAAAAAAGAATCTCTAAGCTGCCGGACAGGAATGGTATTCATCCGATGAATGTACATAATATTTGAAGTAGTGGCAGGCTATTTCGAAGGAGACCATTATTGGATCCAGAGGGCCTGTGCTTAAAGTCATGTTTATAGTGAGTCCAGCTGATTAAATGTAGAGATCCTCCCACGGTGAGGGCTCCAAAGAACAAAACAATTGATGTACGCAGGGTAAGGTTCTGGAAATTAATTCTGACGTCCGAGGCATGACGAAAGGACGGGGCAATGGTTTGTTGGTATATTCTAAGTTCGTTTACTGTAAATGCATCTCGAGCTCGACCATCAATTTATCGATCATGATATCAATACCTTCAAGCCTGCGGTGGAGCCGGTTTGCCTGGAATAAATTCTGGTCGACCAGATTTTCAAATTCCAGATCTTGGATTATTTTCATAGGATTATTTGTCAGCTTGCTTCTGGATTGTACCTGTTTGCTTCCTTCCGCAATGTCAATATTTTTCCAGGACCAATTTGTATTGATGTATGGCTGAAACTGCGTATTGTTGAAATTGATATATAGGTCGTAGTCGAAATGAAACCATTTAATGGTTGATTCCCAGTCGTAAAGCTTTCGTTTTAACGCATTATTCGGCATTGTTTTTATGTTCCCGGAATTCATGAGTTCAGCCAGCGTGGGTTGCAGGGGAAAAAAAGGAGGCTGCATCATACTTTTGCTAATCAAAGAGTCTATTTGGAATTCGGATATTGGTTCATCCTGTGAAGCGATCATTTGCATCAGCTGCAAATTTGCTTGGATACTGGTCACATATTTGGATGTGATTTCGGTGAGCAGTTCTTTGGTCCGGATAAATTCTTCCTTGAGGTTCTGGAGGACCACCGTGTACTGGTTTCGTTCAAGCCGTTGCTGATTCCATTCATTCAGTTGGATAGCGATAAGGATGCCTATTGTGACCAGGATTATCTCACCAATGGCGTATTTTAAGTAGCCGGTGGGTTTACCCCCCGAAAATAAATTTTGCCTGAGTATTCTGAAGAATTTTATCATTGGTAATTCTTGTTATCATTTTCGACTTATCGCTCATTTAAGAATCCTGTAAGCCTGGCATGTTGCCATGGATTATTATATCCTTAAACGTAGGATGGTAAAAATTTTGCTACTTAGCAAAAGGTTGAATCCGATTCAATTGTTTTAATGCAAGATACGCGCCAATAGCTCCACCACCGATTTTCGCCAGATCTTCCAACCAAAATGAAAGGCCATAAATGACTTGCCCTTCCTCCGGGTTCATCAACATCGTGACTATAACATAAAATAGGACACCGGTTAATCCTACTAAAGCGCCCTGCAATACATGCCTGGAATTTACTTTCTGTCCAACCAAATAGCCCCCAATAAACATCAAGAGACCCAAGGCAGCCATGCTGGTTAAAATGGTTGGTGCATACCACCGGACAAAACTGATGTATAAAGCGTAAATAATTTCTACTGCCAGCCCGGTTAAGACAATGCGCAACCACTTGATATCACTCATTATTGGATTTTAAATTTTACAATGATAATTTGTTGGACTTTACATTTTGGCTAATTGGAATTCGGTCCCTTTTTGTTCAACCTTACTATCCTCCAATTTCAATGGTGGTTCTTTTTCCTAAGGCTCCAACCGACCTAAGATACAAATAAGACGGGTTGTGTGGGAAGGTAAAGATTGTCGTTTTTGTCCTAAAGCAGGCGGTGGGAGATGGCTTACTTTTGAAACAGCGGAAGAATTCCGGCATTTTTTTCATCATTTAATATACTTTAAAATGAAGGGAGAGAATATGGCTATTGTAAAAATACTGATGGATGAAGGATTTGGACAAGCGAACCTAAAAGTTGTAGATCA
>JAGQXC010000615.1 GCA_020436785.1 Saprospiraceae bacterium
CGCAAGCACGATCATAAAGTACTCAAATCCATTAATTATTCACCGGCCGATCTGGCGTCGATGATACCGGACGGTACGACCAAACCTTAAAAGCTGCATTTTTATAAATTCGCTGTAATTGGGTCGTATCCGGCAAATCCACATCGCGGGTAACGATCAGGGGGATACCATCCTGCACCGATTCGGCGATCGGACTTACCTTTCCGGTTTGTTGAAAGGTATCCAGTTGCATTTGTCGAAGGTACCAGGTATAGATCTTATCCGTTCCGGCAGGTACAAATTTCCATTCCACCCAGGGGTCGCGATCGGTAAACAGGCCCAGGGTTATGCGTTCATTCTCGGGCACATGATAAGGGATGAGTGTTGATTTAACGGGTGTATTTTCTGAAATCCAGTTGGTCATTTTGAAATATTCCGGCCTGTCGAGGAAACGCCTGTTACGTCCGATGTTATTGTTTGTTTGAGCAATGGTCAGGATCAATAAGAGGAATGGTACCGGCGTTACGAAGTGCAACCAGTTCTTTTCCTGAAGGAGTTTATAACCCCAGTAGGCCACTAAAAAGAACGTGAAAAATTTGAACAAGGCATCCTGCCGGAAAGGGTAGGACTTAAGCAGCAGGCCTCCGCTATGGTTCAGAAAAGCAGCATCCACCCAGGCTATTCCCACGAAAAGCATGATCATCAGGCCCATCAGTGAATGGACCTGACGAAGTAAATGCCAGGGCCTCGATGCCCGCCATAAGCCTCTTTTCCACCAGATGATCACCCACCAGATGAATGTCCAGAGCACCCCGGTTAAATGCGTATCACGGAAATAATCCATAGTTTTGAAAAGTCCAAGATGATGAGGTAGCCGGTAATACACATAAATCCAATTCGCTCGCAGTCCATTTTCTTCTGGTGGAACATTAGCAATTACGCTATAGATGTAGAGCAATAAGGGGGAAATCCCGAAGGCATACCACAAGATCATCCGGATGGCTTTCTGACCTCTGTGCTGGCCAAGCGAAAGGATGGCCAGCGTCAACATAAACCAGCCACCTACCAGAAAATGGAAGTAAGTGCCCATGGTCATCCACCAGGCTGTGGTTCTCCAGGCGCCTTTCATCCAACTGAGCAAACCGGCAAACAGACAGACATAGGCCATCGTTTTTGGCTCAAAACTGATAAATATCCACTCCGAGCCAAAGAAGCATTGCATGGCAACCAGGTAGATTTCAAAAATGACAAAGGTCAACCAATTGGGGATTCCCAGAAACTTAACCAGGTTACCCAGTACTATGGCATAAAGTAAAAAATTGAATAAGCGGGTTAATCCAACCAGGGTGATGAAATCGAAATACCGGGAAAGGGAACCGAAAACCAATTGAAAGAGCATTCTGGAACCCGGCTCTTCGGAAAAAGTGAAGGAACCCGGGATCCATTCCGGATCCATGTAATGCTTGGCATAAGATAAATAATGTGCTTCGCCTCCCGAGATATCAATGCCCCATTTGTGGGACATCAGCAGTACAAATAAGATCAGCCAGATGGGCAGCCGGTCCCAGAAAGCAAGCCATTTTTCGTAGTTGGCATTGGCTTCAGACGGAATGGTCATACAGTTTTCAGAGTTCAAAAAACGTGTCTGTAAGTTAGTTGATTTTTCTTGCGCACTTGGTGCGAATTGCCGTACATTTATTGTTCAATTGAAAACCAACCTGATATCTAGATAAAATTGGATATCCCCCGGCAACATGTTTACGCATGTTGCCTTTTTTATATATATCTCTTGCAAGGTTAAAAATAAAGTAGTAGATTGGTCGGTTATTCAGGCATAATCATGACGAATATATCGACCATTCCTTTTGAGCTCCCGGTTATCCAGAAGGGGAGAGGTGCACAAGTGTTGTTGCCAAATCGTTTTTCAGCAGAGCAAAAAGTTGGGTCCGTCAATATTGACGGGGTCAGGACCAAATACATCAACATCTATCCGAAGACCATCATTAACGAAGTAAAAAGCCCCGACATACCTTACGACCTCTCCATGAATCCATACCAGGGTTGTGAACACGGTTGCGTGTATTGTTATGCACGACCTACGCACAATTATTGGGGCTATGATGCCGGATTAAGCTTTGAATCCGTCATTCTGGTCAAACGTGATGCGCCGGCTTTATTTCACCAGGCGATCACCCGCAAGAAATGGCAGGCACGGCCGGTTATGTTATCTGGAAATACCGATTGTTACCAACCCATTGAGAAGAAACTAAAAATCACCCGTAAGATCCTGGAAGTAGCCTGGCAGCATCGCCATCCGATATCCATCATTACCAAAAATGCGCTGATCCTGAGAGATCTGGATCTTCTGCAAGAAATGGCTCAGCATCGTCTGGTAAAGGTTGCCATTTCAATCACCGGAATTGACGAAGACATGCGCCAGATCCTGGAACCGAGGACATCAACGTACCGTAAACGGTTTGAAGCAGTGAGAGACCTTTCTGAAAATGGTATTCCTGTCTCGGTGATTATGGCTCCCATCATTCCCTCCCTGAATGATCACGAACTTTTTGATGTAGCCCGCCTGTCCGCAGAACACGGAGCCTACGACATTCGCTATATTTTGGTACGCCTAAATCAGGAAGTTGAACCGGTTTTTAAAGACTGGATCCAAAAACATTTACCGGATCGCATGGACAAGGTGTTGAATAAAATCGCTGCCATTCATGGAGGTACCATGCAGGACAGCCGGTTTGGAATTCGCATGCGGGGCGAAGGGAAGTACGCCGACATCATCCACGAACAAATGGCTTTGGCGCGCAAAAAGTATTTTTCCGCATCAAACGGAGTAAATTATGACTTCGATTTATCCCTCTATGCCAAGTATAAAGATCCGCAGTTGAGCTTGTTTTAGTATGAAATTGATTTTTCACTTTAGTCGCCAATACGTCTGTCGCCGCGTTGCATTAATTTCAAGAATCCGTTCTATTAAATTATAAATCTCCACCTTCAACGATCTAGTTACTTCGGGCTCAATCACCACTGGATGAATCCAAAATTTCTTGAGGAAGCTTAGATGAGCCAATCAATGTGGATGAAAGCATGCCAGCAACGTGGCGCTAAGCCCATCATTTTACCGTCCATTCTCTTTTTCCCTGCTTCCTGTCCCGGTCAACCAATGTGCTAAAACACTATTACATTTAGTATTTTTGGAACTTTTGGAAAAATCAACTCCATGCAATACCGAAAACTTGGCCGGACAGACTTGCAGGTTTCGAAGATTTGTCTTGGCACCATGACCTGGGGAGAACAAAACAGCGAGTCGGAAGCCCACGAGCAATTAAATTATGCAATTGACCAGGGGATTAATTTTATTGACACCGCTGAACTCTACGCCATACCGAGCCGGGAGTACAATCAGGGCCTGACCGAAAAATACCTTGGCAGCTGGCTTCACCAGCGAGGAAAACGGGATGACCTTATCGTAGCCAGTAAAATTGCCGGACCCCGGCCCGGGCTGGAATACATACGCGCAGAACTTAACTTTTCCAGAGAACAGCTTCATCAAGCGGTTGAGGGTAGCCTAAGGAGACTGAGAACCGATTACCTGGATCTGTATCAACTGCACTGGCCGGAAAGAAAAACCAATACGTTTGGAAGGCTGGGATTTGATTTGGTACCGGATGATCCCTGGGAAGACAATTTTGTTGAAATTCTGGAAGCCATGCATGGATTAATCCAGGCAGGTAAAATCCGCTATTGGGGTGTTTCGAATGAAACCGCCTGGGGAGTTATGCATTTTCTACACCTGGCCGATAAGTACAACCTGCCGGGTTGTATCTCCATTCAAAACCCATACAGCTTGCTGAACCGATCCTATGAGGTGGGATTGGCAGAGGTAAGCATTCGTGAAAATGTGCCTTTACTGGCTTATTCACCTATGGCCTTTGGATTGTTAAGCGGGAAGTACCACCAGGGGAAAGACCACCCAAATAACCGCATCAACCAATACAAGGAAATGAGTCGCTACAATAGTGCGGAAGCACATAAAGCGACAGAGCAATACATCCGGATCGCCGAAGAAAATGGATTGACTCCTGCTCAGATGGCACTGGCATTTGTGAATGATCGGCCCTTTCTGTGCAGCAACATCATTGGAGCCACCTCCATGGAACAGCTCCAAGAAAATATTGCCACCTTTAGTCTGACGTTATCTCAGGAGATTGTTAATGCGATCAACCAGGTTCACCGGCGAATCTCCAACCCGGCTCCTTAAAAAACCCGTTTGACCGAATGCAGGAACCATGACATTGATCGATCAGATGCTCGAGTGGACAGCAGCCATCAGTGGCGTCCTTTGC
>JAGQXC010000106.1 GCA_020436785.1 Saprospiraceae bacterium
TTAATATTTACAATGAAAACGACTCCACCGAATGGTTTTCCAGTTTGGAAGGTACCATCCCGACCTACAAAACGCCCCGGGAAAATATTTTCCTTAAATACTACGAAGCAGGCCAGCAGGGCGAGACTCTTTGGATCGAAGAATTTGGTGGAGAACGGATTAAAGAACATTACCGGTATCTGGCTACGCTGTCCATCTCCGGGGATAAAGACAAAACCATTAAGGAAGACGTGGCCATAATTCCGGAGCGTCAATTCGATCATGTCGCTTATTTCAAGTATGGCTACCTGCTGTTTATCACCCTGGACCCGGCACCAAATGCGCACGAAGTGTTCAAACGGTTTGCCAAAGAATTTGAACAAACGTACACCCGCTTCCTGGATTTGAAAAAAGCAGAAGCTCAGGCCAGGGAGGCTGAAATTCAATTGGCACTGGAACGTGTCCGGGCAAGGGCTATGGCCATGCACACCAGTGAAGACATGGGGGAGTGTATCTTAAAAATGTTCGGTGAGCTAACTGCGCTCGGGGTAGATGAAAGCACCCGGTTTGGCATCGGGATTCTAAACCATGACAATGCCAACAATCAGCTTTGGACAGCGCGCAAAGAAGGAGAAGAGGTTAAGATGCACATTGGTCATCTGGATATGACATTGCACCCATTACTGCAAAGTGCGAGGAAAGCCTGGCAACAGCAAGTACCGCTTCACAGATATATTTTGGAAGGAGATGATCTGCTGGAGTACTACCACATGCTTAATCGTGCTCCTGACTATAAACTCAGGGTAGCTATAGAAAAATTACCCGAAAGAGAATTTCATTATGGTTTCATTTTCGACCATGGTTTTTTTTATGCGTTCAGTGTGGCTGAATTTCAACCGGACTTAATTCACATTGCTCAGCGCTTCAGTGCGCTATTCGAACAGACCTATCGACGATATCTCGACCTGAGAAGAGCAGAAGAACAAGCTCGGGAAGCGCAAATTGAAGCAGCCCTGGAGAAGATCCGATCAAGCGGTAATGCTTTACGTCATACCTCGGAGTTGGTGAATACCGCCACCGTTATGTTTAACCAACTGGATGAACTGGGTATTCACCCATGGCGCTGTGGCTCGGCCATCGTGACAGAAGACGAAGAAAGATTGGAACTTTGGTCAGCGACCACAACCCCCCATGAACGCAATGTTGGTGTAGCTGGAGATACCAAGATTTCCGGACATTGGGTCACCATAGGGGCTTATAAAGCCGTCAAGGATCAGGATCCCATTTACATTTATGATCTCTCTGCGGATCAGCTGATTGACTACCTGGATTACATTTCGAGGAATTTCAACATCGCCGAATCCTCGCAATCTGTGGACAAGCTTCCTCAACGTCTTGTTTATTATTGTGCTGTTTTTAGTCATGGGCTCGTATATGGTGCCTTTCTCGAACCGATCGGTAAGGACATACAAAATATTCTGATTCGCTTTGCGAAGGTATTTGAGCAAGCCTATACCCGCTTCCTAGACCTGAAAAAAGCGGAAGAACAAGCCCGGGAATCGCAAATCCAACTGGCCCTGGAACGCGTCCGTGCCCGGACCATGGCCATGCAAAAGAGTGGTGAACTGGCAGAAGTGGTTCAGGAATTGTTCAGCCAGATCGGACCATTGGATCCGGCAGCGCAATGGGGATGCGCCATCCTGCTGGCTGATGAAGTCCGGGAAGGATTTCATTTATGGTTTTCGGTACCCACCAATCCCTTATTGCCTGAAAGCATTTTTCTCCATCACGGTGATAATCAGGTCATCAAAAAGTGCTGGAAGGCATACCAAGAGCAAACGGCACAATTTCGCCTTGAACTAGAGGGCGAGGCAAAAGAAAAGTGGGATGAGCACCTTTTCAGTACCACGAACATGCAGAAGTTGCCGGCTGAAATGCAACAAGCGATCCGGTCTGAAAAATATGTGATGTTTTCCTTTGCCCGGATGCGTCATGGCCTGATTGAAGCCATCAGCCATCAGCCGATATCTGCAGCGCTTGACGAACTGTTACCGCGTTTTGCAAAAGTCTTCGAGCAGACCTACACCCGCTTCCTTGATTTGCAGCGGGCGGAAGAGCAAGCCCGTGAAAAGGAGATTCAGCTGGCCCTGGAACGCGTACGCAGTAAGACCATGGCCATGCACAAGAGTGCAGATCTCAGGGACGTTGTTTATGTAATGTTCCAACAGGTCAGTGCGTTGGACCTGGCTGATCTTGGTTGCAACATCAATCTCTTTCATCCGGAAAACCGGATCATAGAAACCTGGCTCGCCGGATCAGACCAGGAACCCATTCCCAAAAGTTATTACCTGCAAGTCGAACACCCCTATGTTAACCGCATGTGGGATTCCTGGGAACAACAGGATGAGCCTTTTTGCATTTACTCAACCGGCAAGGATCATGAAACGTATAAAAACCTGATCATCGATATCTGTTATCAGGACATGCCCGAAGAGTTCAAAGACTACATCAGGACGAATCCCGAAGCCTATTTTCACCATATTAACATGCAATGTGGCCAGATTCAAACGGTTTCCACCAGCCGGCAAACGGCAGATAAAGTGGCTATTTTGCAGCGGTTTGCCGCAGTTTTTCAACAATCCTATACCCGCTTTCTTGATCTGGACCGGGCTGAGGCACAAGCCAGGGAGGCTGAAATTCAACTGTCCCTGGAAAGAGTCCGTGCCCGAACGATGGCCATGCACCGGAGTGAGGAATTGGCCGATGCGACCACGGTGCTTTTCCACCAGATCAGGGAGTTGGGCATCAATGCCGCATCAGGCTGGATATCCATTGTGGATCCCGTTGAGGACTCCATGACCATTTATTTGAGGCATGGCAATTTAATGGGTACGCCAACCAAGGTTTTCGGAGAGATGCACGCCAATTTCCGACAGGAAATCGATTCGTGGAAAGCCGGGGAAGAATTTCTGAAACTGACCAATACCAAGGAAGAATTTATTGCGTCGGTAGAACGGATATTCGCAACAACGGTGACGGCCCCGCCAGGAAAAGACACTTTTCATCTGCTGCAGGTACATCACAAATTTGGGTTTTTAGGCCTGGGAACCTGGGACGAAGCCACCCCGGACGAATATGCCATTTATCGTCGGTTTGCGAATGTGTTTGAACAGACGTACACCCGCTTTCTGGACCTGCAAAAAGCGGAGGCACAGGCCCGTGAAGCTCAGATTGAAGCGGCATTGGAGAAAGTCCGGAGCAGAACCATGGGTATGCGGCATAGTGATGAATTAACCGAAGCAGCCCAATTGTTATTCCGGGAGGTACAGGCTTTAGGTATTCCGGCCTGGAGTTGTGGCTACAACATCTTATCCGCAGATAAATTATTCTGTACCTCCATCATGAGCGCAGAAGGAGAATTGCAGGAACCCTTAGAAGTACCGCTGACCGAACATGAAAGTTTTTTGCCCTGGCATCATGCCCTATTGAACCATGACGAATTTTTGGTTTATCGATTGGAAGGGAAAGCTTTGGAAGCGCATTACCAATACATGCAATCCCTCCCCGGATTTAATGAATTTGAACGTTCCGGAATTGCGCTACCAGCTTGTCAAATCAATCATCTTGTCCGTTTCAAGCAGGGATTTTTACTTTTTATTGCGTCTGAGGAGATTCCGGAGGCACACGATGTATTCCGGCGATTTGGTGTGGTATTTAATCAAACCTATACCCGATTCCTGGATTTACAAAAAGCGGAAGAGCAGGCAAGAGAATCCGAAATTCAATTGGCTTTGGAGCGGGTACGTGCCAGAACGATGGCCATGCACAAAAGTGATGAACTGAGGTCAGTGATCCATACGGTCTTTGAGCAAATAAAAGCCCTGGGCTTTGATGCTACGGCTTGCGGATTGACCCTGTTTAATCAGGATGACAAGTCCATGGTACTTTGGCTGGCGGGGTTTGATACGGAGGCTTATCCTGAAAGCTATTTCGTGCCCTATTTTGACCATCCCCTGTACAATGCCCAATACAACGCATGGGAAAGTGGTCAAGCCTATCAGGTTTTTAAATTTGAAGGCGAGCTTAAAAAAAGTTATGATGATTTAATTTTTGAATTGGGTGGTTATAAAGATCTTCCTCCGTCCGCGAAAGAAGCCATAACGTCCATTGAAACGGCCACCAATTGCACCGCCTTTATGAAGTACGGTATGTTTGAGTCGGTAATGATCGGCAACGAAACGCTGACCCAACAACAAGCCGATACACTACAGCGATTTGCCAAAGTCTTCGAACAAACGTACACCCGATTCCTGGATCTGCAAAAAGCCGAAGCGCAGGCCCGCGAAGCGCAAATCGAAGCGGCCATGGAGCGCATCCGTAGCCGGGCAATCGCCATGCATTCCTCCGAAGATTTGAAAGAGGTAATCATTGAATTACGTAAACAGATAGATTCGCTGGGAGAACTTGATCTGGAAGCCAGTGTCATCCATTTGTATCCCGACCATGAACCCATGTTTGAATCCATCGCCGCGGTTCGTCCTCCGGGTGAATCGGGTGAGATCGTGCTGGCCAACGTACATTTTCCGGTAGACGCCATGGATCAGATCAAGCATATGATCGAGATGTACCACTCCGGGGCTTCAGAATATACCATTGAATTCAATAAGGAAATGGCCGAAGAATGGCAACAGGTGATGGTTAAACATGCGCCCATGATAGCTGAAAGAAGGGTGGGTTTTGTCAATAACCGCAGATTGTCCGATCATTCCGAGTTCTGGAATTTTGCCGATTTTTCGGAAGGTTCCTTGTTGCTGGTAACCCACTCTCCGGCCAGTAATGACACGAAGACGGTGCTCAAAAGGGCTGCCAAGGTGTTTGATATTGCCTACCGCAGATTCCGTGACCTGCAAAGAGCGGAAGCGCAAGCCCGCGAAGCACAGATTGAAGCAGCGCTCGAGCGGATCCGCGCCAGCGCTATGGCCATGCACACTAGTAGTGATTTGCAAAAAGTGGTTGAAGTCATCTTCCGCGAGATGGAAGTGATGAATTTGAAAATATTACGCTGTGGGATTGGCATCATCCATGCAGCGTCCAGAACGGCGGATGTCTGGACAACCACGCAAACCGATTCCGGGATGGAAGTGAATGTTTCGGGCAACGAGTCCCTGGAAATTCATCCCGTACTCCAGGGCGCATTTCTTGCCTGGCAAAAACAGGAAGATTTTTACTACACATTCACCATTGAGGACCTGGAAGCTTATCACCAGGCATTGCAGGACGCAAATTTCCTATTGCCTGACGGCGCACGAAGTGACACCTATCAATATTATTTTGCGACATTCTTTCCGGCCGGAGGAATTTATACATTCACCCCGGATCCTTTGACCGAAAATACCACCGGTGTCATCCGCCGATTTGCCCGGGCTTTTAGCCTGGCATACCAGCGCTTTCAGGATCTCCAGAATGCCGAACAACAGGCCCGGGAAGCCCAGATCGAAGCCGCTCTTGAGCGCGTGCGCAGCCGGACGATGGGTATGCAACGTAGCGACGAATTACCCGAGACGGCCATCCTTTTATTTCAACAAATCCAATCATTGGGCATACCGGTCTGGAGTACGGCCTTTAATATCTACAACGAGGATAAACGTTCCGTGACCTGCAATGTGAGCAGTCAGGGCCAGTTGCAACCCGCATTCCGGCTTCCTTTGACGGAAGAGAAATCATTTGTGGAGTGGTATGAGGCCGTCAAAGCGAATCGTGCCTTTTTTGTCCAGGAATTGGAAGGTAAAGATTTGGAAAAACATTACGCGTACCTGCTTGGCGTGCCCGGTGTGATGGACGCCGCTCAGCCACTGCAAGATGCCGGAATAGCTCTTCCTACGCACCAGATTAACCACCTATGTACATTTAAGCAAGGCTTTTTGGTGTTTATTACCTATGAACAGGTTCCGGAAGGGAAAGCAGTCTTTACGCGTTTTAGTGCAGTCTTTGAGCAGACCTATACCCGCTTCCTTGATCTTAAGAAGGCCGAAGCGCAAGCCCAGGAGGCCATAAAACAAGCATCCCTGGACCGCATCCGGGGTGAGATTGCTTCCATGCGTACCGCCGAGGATCTTGAGCGCATTACCCCGCTGGTCTGGAAAGAGTTAATGGCCCTCAACGTGCCTTTTATACGTTGCGGGGTTTTCATCATGGATGAAGAGGAAGAAATCATTCACAATTACCTCTCCACGCCGGATGGCCAGGCCATTGCGACCTTCCATTTGCCCTTTACTACACCGGGAGCCATCACCAATATTCTCCACCACTGGCAAAAGAGGAAAAAGCTGATCGACCATTGGGACAAGCAGGATATGCTCGATTTTGCCAATATTCTGGTGGGTCGGGGCATATTCGCTTCGGTCGAACAATACCTGCAGACCCTGCCACCGGAAGGATTCTACCTCCATTTTTTACCATTTAACCAGGGCATGCTGTATGTGGGAAATACCGCTAAACTTCATGATGTTCAAATCAATTTATTGCAGGCGCTCGCCAAGGCTTTCTCGACGGCGTATGCCCGCTATGAAGATTTCAACCGGCTGGAAGTGGCAAAAAAACAGGTTGAAAATACCCTGATTGATCTGAAACAGGCACAGCAGCAACTGATCCAGTCCGAAAAAATGGCTTCCCTGGGAGAGCTCACCGCCGGCATTGCTCATGAGATCCAGAATCCGTTGAATTTTGTCAATAATTTTTCTGAAGTCAATCAGGAGCTGATCAGCGAACTCAAGGGAGCCATTGCCCGTAAGGATTCGGAAGAAACCGAGCAACTACTCCAGGACCTGCTTGACAACGAGGAAAAAGTTAAGCTGCATGGTAAACGAGCTGAAGGGATCGTTAGAAGTATGCTGCAACACAGCCGGACCAGTAGTGGCCAAAAAGTGGAAACAGACATAAATTCGCTTTGTGACGAGTACTTGCGCCTGGCTTATCACGGCTTCCGGGCAAAAGACAAATCCTTTAACGCGCAACTAGAAACTAATTTTGATCCGGAGTTGCCACGTATTGAGATCGTTAGCCAGGAAATCGGAAGGGTATTGTTAAACCTGATCAATAATGCTTTTCAGGCCTGTACGGAGTATAACCGGAGTACAACGTCCGACCCTTCATACAAACCTTTTGTGAGCGTATCCACGAAATATTCTTCGTCAGCTAACGGAGGAAAGGGGGGTGTTGAAATCACCGTCACTGACAATGGCCCGGGTATACCCGACTCAATAAAAGACAAGATCTTTCAGCCCTTCTTCACGACCAAACCGACCGGGCAGGGAACGGGGTTGGGATTGAGCCTGGCCTATGATATTGTCAAGGCACATGGAGGTACCCTGGATGTTGAATCCCGGGAAGGGCAGGGGAGTACCTTTATCATTAAACTTTGACCGTACCGAAATGGGTGAATTTATCCAAAACATAAAAAACGGCATGTCCGGTAAATTCATAGGTTTCAAAGCTTTCAAACGGAGTGCCTTACTCAGTCTTTATGTTGGATGTATCGGTATCCTTGCCGCTCAGACGTCTGCATTCGATCAATTTTATATACATAAATGGGACACCGATAATGGTCTGCCCGTGGATCTTGTCCTTTCCATGTACCAATCAAAGGAAGGATTTATCTGGTTGCGTACCTACAATGGCCTTATTCGTTTTGACGGGATGACGTTCAAGGTTTTTGACTCCAGGAATGTTCCTTTTTTAACCAGTGATAACATCATTGGTCTCCTCGAATCGCCGGATAGCACCCGCTGGGTTACCAGTCCGTTTGACGGTTTGTGGAATTATAAAAACGGCAAGATCGAGCAGGTTCTGGCGGATTGCAATCCGGGTTTCGCCCTGGACTGGATCGAAGATGCTCAGGAAGTGATGTTTTCAAATGCGAACGATCAATCCGCAATTATCCGCTACAATCCCAAAACCCATGAACGCAAGGATATCCCTTCTGCGCTCGCCGACTCCACCATCCGGGCATTAACGATGAAGGGATCTTTGCAAAATTTAGGCACAACCGATCAGCTAGGATACGAATGGTGGCTTTGGCGTGGAAAGGCATACCGGTCAAAAAATGGCCACATGGAGGCCGTAAAAATCAGCAGAAAATACGAGGACTTGTTCTTTTTCGACCTGTTGGTGGATAGCCGCAACCGGATTTGGTTGGCCTCAAACCGGGGAGTTTTCGCCTGGAATGGACAATCTATTGAGGCCTATCCGGGGATGGAGTCGGTACAATCGCTACCGGTTACCGCCTTTATTGGACAAAAATGGATCCTGGAAGATCACCAGGGTGGGATTTGGGTCGTATTGTTTTCCAACATTGCCTACCTGCCTCCCGGGAGCGATCGCTTTGTCTTTCCACCGGAGGGGCATCCGCTGCGTTCACTACAGGTGACCAGTGTGATGAAAGACCGGGAGGGCAATATCTGGTTTTCCACCCAGAGTGGCCTGGCCCGCTTAAGCCCGAATTTATTCAAAACGTATTCTGCGGAACAAGGCCTGGTAACCCCGCAAGTTGAGGCGGTTATGCCCGTCGATAGCCAAAAATATCTGATTAGTACCCTCAATGGCGGACTGATTTCGAATGATCGCGGACACCTGGTACCCTTTAAATTCAAAGAGGACGCCTGGAATGATTTACGTTCCAATTGTTACCACATGTTCATGGATTCAAAAGGGGTTCGCTGGATCTGTGGCCGACCCGGGATCTTCAAAATTACCAATGATCAGGAGTTGTGGTTAGCCCGGAATACGCCGGTACGCTATGGATTTGAAGATAAACAGGGCAAACTATGGTTTGGTGTCTATTATAAGGGAATTGGTTCACTTAACCCTGACGGTGACCTTGAGTTCCTGCAATTTGATTCGATTAATTTTGAATCAACAACAGTGAGTACTATCCGCCGTTTTGATGATGGAGGCTGGCTCGTTACTTCCTTTAATCAGGGAGTGATGCTCATCGATGCCGCCGGACAATTGGTAACACTTCAGGATGACCAGGGATTATCATCTACCGGGAGCTTTGACTCCTATCAGGAGGAGGACGGGACCCTGTGGATTCCTACCCAATCCGGTCTGTATCGACTCAGGGATGGTGTGGTTGGCCGTCTCGGTCCCGAGAGTGGTCTCCCTGCTTTGGCGGTATTTGATTTCATTCCGGACAAGAATGGATACGTCTGGTTACCCAGCAATTTCGGGATCATCCGGGCATCAAGAATAGAGCTGAATGAATACCTGGATGGAAAGTCCAAACATATCGATTGGCGTCTTTTTGATGAGGGCGACGGGATGCACACCCGTTCATGTACCGGAGCCCGTCACAGTGCAGTTATGCCGGATGGAACAATCCTGGTACCTACTTTGGACGGAGTCGTGGAGATCGATCCCGACCGCATGATCACCAACAAGTTGCCCCCGCCCGTAGTGATTCATCAATTTCTCTGGGACAACCAGGACATTGATCTGACCGAATCAACGGTTCTGGAACCGGGTAACCACCGGTTCTTATTTGGCTACAGCGGGCTTAGCTTTAAGGCTCCTGAAAAGGTTAAATTCCGTTTCCGGTTGATCGGTTACGATGAAGATTGGATTGAAGCTTCCAGCGACCGGCGGGCCATCTATACCAGCTTACCTTTTGGAGCATATACTTTTCAGGTGATTGCGGCAAACAACGACGGCGTATGGAACGAGAAGGGTGATACCTATTCATTTACCATACTTCGTCCCTGGTGGCGTACCTGGTGGGCTTATGGGCTGTATGGCCTGGCATTGATATTAAGTTTGGCCGGACTGATTCAAATCCAGAAAAATCGCCTGATTGCAAATCAGGAGCGGGAATCCCGGAAAAAGGAGCTGGAACATGCCCGGGAGATTCAAAAGGCTTTTTCTGAACTGGAGACCGCCCACCAGAATCTGAAGTCCACCCAATCCCAGCTTATCCAGTCCGAAAAAATGGCCTCGCTGGGAGAACTCACCGCCGGCATTGCGCATGAGATCCAGAACCCTTTGAATTTTGTCAATAATTTTTCCGAAATAAATCAGGAATTATCCCAGGAACTTGAAGAAGAATTAATGGCTGGTAGAATAAGCGACGCTCTTTCTTTATCGAAGGATATAAAAGAAAATTCCGAAAAGATCAACCAGCATGGCAAGCGAGCAGATGGGATTGTGAAAAGCATGCTGCAACATTCCCGTACCAGTACCGGAGAGAAGGAATTGACCGACATCAATGCCCTTTGTGACGAATATTTACGTTTGGCCTACCACGGATTGCGGGCAAAGAATAAAAACTTCAATGCCGATTTTAATACGGAATTCGATACCGACCTGCCTAAAATACAGGTGATCCCTCAGGATATAGGCAGGGTGTTACTAAATATAATTAACAATGGTTTTCAAGCCGTGCAGGGTGTCAAAAATCCAACCTTGTCGATTGCAACAAAACATTCCGGTAGCCAAATTGAAATTCGAATCGCCGACAACGGCCACGGCATTCCGGACAATATCAAAGACAAGATCTTTCAGCCTTTTTTCACGACCAAGCCAACCGGGCAGGGAACCGGGCTGGGATTGAGTCTGGCCTATGATATTGTGAAGGCGCATGGCGGGGTAGTTCAGGTGGAAACTGCAAAAGATGAAGGGACAGCGTTTATTATTCATTTGCCCGTAGTCTGAATCACGGATTAATCGGATTATTGATTACACTGATTTATAGTACAGTGGGAGAACTAAAATATAAAGGTTTAACAGATAAAATCATTGGAGCTTCCTTTGAAGTTCACAA
>JAGQXC010000107.1 GCA_020436785.1 Saprospiraceae bacterium
ACCTCTACGCTGGAATTAGTGACCTGGTTGGAAGCCGAAGCCCCCCAAAAAACCGGACCTTCGGGAATCGGGAAAGAAAATTATACCTGGTACCAGCAAAATGTGCACCTGGTACCGCTCACGTGGGACGACGAGGTGGTGCTGCTGAAACGGGAGCTTGCCCGGGCTTGGTCGTCATTGAAGCTGGAAGAGCATCGCAACCGGGACTTGCCCCAGCTCAAAGCAGTGGATTCTCCGGAAGCCTATGATACACTGGCTGAGCACGCGGTTCGCAGCCTGATGGATTTTTTAAAGAACAACGACATCGTTACGGTGAAGGATTACTTTGAACCTGCCTTAAGAGCCCAGGTAGGTTCTTTTGTGCCGGAAGACCGGCGCAACTTTTTTTTGATCACCGCCCACCATGATCCCCGGCCGCTTTTTTCCCACTTTTACCACTGGTTTGAGCTCGCCCGCATGGAAAACGAGCCCCATCCCAGCGAAATCCGCCACGGACCCTTGCTGTACAACATCTTCGATTCCCGCAATGAAGGAACCGCCACCGCGGTCGAAGAACTATTCATGCAGGCCGGACTTTATGACGATTCGCCCAGGACCCGTGAAATTGTTTACATCATGATCGCCCAGCGAGCTGCCCGGGGACTGGGGTCGCTCTATGCTCAGGCCAATGAAATGACCATGGAGGAAGCCGGAGGCATCCATTCCGAATATACGCCCCGCGGCTGGATGAAGACCGAGAAGGAATTGCGCATCTTTGAGCAGCATCTGTACCTCCGGCAGCCTGGATATGGCACCAGTTACATCACCGGTAAGTATTTGTTGGAAAATGCCCTGGAGCAATTTGGACGGGAAATGGAAGCCAAAGGTCAGCCTTTCCAATTGAAAGCCTTTTTTGACCGCCTGAATGCGATCGGGAATATTCCGATATTGCTAGGAACCTGGGAAATGACAGGAGATGGGAGTGAGGTAAAGCAGATCATGAACAGGAGTCAGGAAGGCACCATTCCATTGCATTAAGGAGCAATTTTTTAACCACCAGAAACCAGGATTGATTTATGGAAATGAGACGTATTCGTTTACAGTTAATGATTTATTCCGCAGGTGTATTGCTCATTATTTCGTGTACCAAAAAGCATGAAACCATTCCGTTTCCGGCTGATGATTCTGAATTTCCAGTACCGGTGAGCCAACCTTTGCAATTCAGTGAACCCAAGAAAATTGAATGGATTGTAAATGATGCCGAAAATGCGAAGCCTCCGGTGGTAAGGAAAGTGCATTTAGATCAGTTACCGGCAAAACCATTTTATCCCGATGGCTTTATTCCATACGGTGAACCCGCCAAGGAAGTGAAAATTGAATTCACTCATTTGCCCGATACACTTATTGATTTCAACAGCATTGATTCCAAACCCCTGGAGTTCCAAACTGCACTGGTCGCACCACCCAAAGTTGTGAAGGCGGGATTGCCCAAATTGAAAAGGGATGTTTCGCTGGGGATACTGGAGTTTAGTGAGGATCAGGGACTTCCTGGTTACCGAGTGACGGCCATGATGCAAGACAGTCATGGGATGCTATGGATTGCCACGGACAAAGGGCTTTGCCGGTTCAATGGGGAGTACCTGGAAATCTACACGTTCATTGAGGCGGTTTTTACCGGGGGTATTGCCGAAGTATCCTCCATGCTGGAAGACCAGAAGGGCCGAATCT
>JAGQXC010000616.1 GCA_020436785.1 Saprospiraceae bacterium
ATACATACCGAACGGAGGGTATTCAACGACGATCTGATCCGCGAGTCGATTTATTATGAAGTCAACCGGGGAGGGCAAGTTTTTTTTGTCCATAATCGTGTCAAAAACCTGGTGGATATTCAGGCCATGCTGATGAAGTTATGCCCGGATCTGGACATCCGTATGGCACATGGTCAAATGGAACCCAAACAACTGGAAAAAACCCTGATGGCCTTCATCCATCATGAAATTGATGTACTCGTATCCACCAACATCATTGAAACAGGCCTGGATATTCCGAACGCCAATACCATCATCATCAACAATGCCCACCACTTTGGATTAAGTGATTTGCACCAGTTGCGGGGCCGGGTTGGGCGTTCCAACCGAAAGGCATTTTGTTATCTCTTCTGTCCACCGCTTTCCGTCCTGACTGCCGATGCCAGGAAACGACTGCAGACGCTGGAGGAATTTTCTGATTTGGGAAGTGGATTTGACATCGCAATGAGGGATCTGGATATCCGGGGAGCTGGTAACTTGCTGGGAGCTGAACAATCCGGGTTTATCTCAGACATTGGCTATGAGACCTATCAAAAGATCCTTGATGAAGCCATCCAGGAATTAAAAGAAAAGGAATTCAAGGATCTGTTCAAAGAGGAACTGGAACAACAGGAAAACTTTATCCGGGATGTACAAATCGAAACGGATACGGAGATGCATATCCCTGACGATTATGTGATGAACGTGCAGGAACGGTTACGTCTTTACACCGAATTGGACCAGTTGGAATCGGATGCAGAAATAGCCGTTTTCCAGGAGATGCTTGACGACCGTTTCGGTCCGGTGCCCGGTCCGGTCTATGAATTGTTCGAAGGTCTTCGATTACGCTGGATCGCCCGCAAGATGGGTTTTGAGCGCCTCTCACTGAAAAACAATAAACTTCGTTGCTATTTTTCATCCAATCAGCAATCTTCATTTTTTGAGACGGATTTTTTCAAGAAGATTCTGTATTACTTATCCAAATACAGTGTCGAACACCAGCTCAATCTCAAACAATCCGCACAACATCTGATCCTGGTTCGCGATCACATTCATTCATTGAAAGAGGCTGCTGAGTTGATCACTACAATCCATGGCGAGATCAAAGCTATTGATGAAGTGCCTTCGATGCATTGATGGACCAGGTCTGTTTCTCTAACTCCGATGCCTGGATATTTCGTCCTTTTCCTTCGCCAAACCAGGTGTTGCTCTTATTTTAGCCAAAAGGTTTACGCTATGTTTACCAATACCAGCATCTCTCCCGACGCGCTGCCTCAAGTGGAATTTGTAGAGTATCAACCATTGCATGGTGAGTACCGGCAAATCATGTTGATCCGGGTTTTGGTTGTGAATGCCCTGCTATTGATTCCCCTGATCATCCTGGTGGCTTTCAATGGACTCTCACTGCAATGGATCGGACTTTCGGGCGCATTGTATTTATTGTTGCTTCTCCTTCAGTTGGGGATTGCTTATAAATCCTTTTCATACAAGGGATATGCCATTCGCCAGCACGATTTGGTCTATACTTCCGGCTGGCTTTTCCGCAAATGGACAGCCATATCTTTTAACCGGATCCAGCACTGCGAGGTCTCTCAAGGGGTTGTGGAAAGGATCTTTCATCTGAGCTCCCTTGAGGTATTTACCGCCGGTGGTTCTGCTTCCGATCTGAAGATCGGAGGCCTTCCTGAACAAACGGCCCATCAGATTCGGGATTTTATTATGACTAAAATTGCCCATGATGAGGAAGAATGAGCCCTTGGACCTGACCGTCCCACACCGTCAGTCTCCCATCGCCATTCTGGTTATCCTGTTTGAATTCATCCGCCGGATCCTGTCGGCGTTCTGGCCTATTCTGTTAATCTATATTCTCCGTGGACGTACCTCCGGTAATAATGGAGATCCTGTGTACTTATACATCGGTCTTGGCATATCATTGATCTCGGTGGTAGGATCATTAATCTCCTATTTTCGCTATTACTACTATGTGACCGATACTGATTTGATCATCGAGAAAGGATTGTTCGAACGTAAAAAGATCACCGTCCCTTTCGATCGGATCCAAACCATCAACTCCGAGCAAAAAATCATCCATCAACTTTTCCGGGTGGTTAAACTGGAAATCGATACGGCCGGCTCCAAGAAAAAGGAGATTGCCATTGATGCGTTAGAACAGGAAATTGCCGAACAAATCAAGCGCTTTCTCCTACAAAAAAAGCAGGCCACGCAATCCAGGATAACTTCCGAACATCCTGCGGTCCACTCCTATCCTGATGCCGAAGATGCGCCTAAACAACTGGTGTTAAGATTAGGCATTACGGACTTACTCAAAGTGGGAGTAAGCCAGAACCACATTCAGACAGCCCTGCTGATTATCGGCTTTGGAATAGGCTTTTTGGATGATATTCAGGAGATTATAAATTTTAATGTTTATGAATGGATTCAGGGGCAAGTCGGGCAGGTGAACGCGACCTATTTTATTTTTTTACTCCTTCTGTTGCCTTTATTATTATTGGTAACCTTCTTGATTACGATGGTTCGCACAGTGTTTAAATTTTACCGTCAAACGGTATGGATCGCGGGCGACGGGATTCAATTGGAATCCGGTTTGTTCACCCGCCATCAGTCCTTTATTCATCGCCAGAAAATCCAATGGATTCGCTGGACACGTAATCCCATTAAGCGAATATTCCGGTTGTATGGGCTGACGATCCGGCAGGCGAGTAGTCAACAGACCGATGAAAAAAAATCGAATCACATACCCGGTTGTTACCGTGATGCCCTCCGCATTTTACAAAAATCGGCTTTTCCTGAAGGATGGTTTGCAGCCTTTGATTATTCCGGCATTGACCCCCGCTACCGGAGCAGGCTCTGGTTGTATTTCGGCATTCTGCCAGGAATCGGCCTGGGAGTGCTGGGATATTTTCAGGATGGCTTACCGGGACTCTGGTTTCTATTATGGATTCCTCTGGTCTGGTGGTGGGCCGGCGTCGTAGTCCGCCGTTGGAAAATCGGTCTCAACGATCATGCTTTGTACCTGCATCACGGTGTATGGGAACTGAAGGAAGACTTTATTCCTCTTTATAAAATACAAGCGGTGAAGATCCTGCAAAGTCCGTATCAACGGTCACATCATCTGGCCTCCTTGACCCTTTCAACCGCCTCCGGAAGCATCAGCATTCCCTATCTGGACCTTCAGCAGGCGTACCGGTTGATGAATTTTCTCCTTTATCATGTCGAGTCCAGCCATCAATCCTGGATGTGATCCAATCGGCAGGGACCATTTCCATTTTCATTCATCAAAATTCTCCGGGCGCTTTTGCATTTGTTATCTTCGCGCCCAGCCTTGACGATGACCATTCTGGTGGTCGGTACCGGTTTTTCTGATTTCGTGCCGGCCTTCCGAGGCAATCCAAATTGCTGAAGCCATTTTCCAAATACAAGTTTGGGTTAACATAGGCACAGTATCTATATTTGCACGAATTTTTGCTTACCATGCCAAAAGACAATTCGATTAAGTCGGTACTTATCATAGGCAGTGGCCCAATCATTATCGGGCAGGCTTGTGAATTTGATTATTCCGGATCCCAGGCATCGCGCTCGTTGCGGGAGGAAGGAATCGAAGTTACGCTGATCAACTCCAATCCGGCGACCATCATGACCGATCCGGTCACGGCAGATCATGTCTATCTGTTGCCCCTGACCGTAGAAAGCATTGAGAAAATATTGAAAGAACGCAAAATCGATGCCGTGCTGCCGACCATGGGCGGACAGACGGCACTCAACCTTGCCCGGGAAGCCGAACAGTTGGGGATCTGGCAAGAGTACGGCATCCGCCTGATCGGAGTGGACATCAACGCCATCGAATTGACCGAAAACCGGGAAGAATTTCGCAAACACGTTATCAGTCTCGGCCAGGAAGTAGCTCCTTCCATGATCGCCAATTCATTCCTGGAAGGAAAAGAAGCAGCACAGAAAATCGGGTTTCCTTTGGTCATCCGTCCCTCCTACACCCTCGGCGGAACTGGCGGGAGCTTTGTTCTCAAGGCCGAGGATTTCGATGAATCACTGCGGCGGGGATTAGATGCTTCACCGACCCATGAAGTTCTGATCGATAAAGCCGTACTGGGCTGGAAAGAATTCGAACTGGAGTTGTTGCGCGACAATGGCAACAATGTGGTCATCATTTGTACGGTGGAAAACCTGGATCCAATGGGTATTCACACCGGGGACAGCATTACCATTGCTCCGTCCATGACACTGTCGGATACGGCCTATCAACAAATGCGTGATGATGCGATTGAACTGATGCGCTCACTGGGCAATTTTGCCGGTGGCTGCAACGTCCAATTTGCCATTGATCCTGCCACCGAGCAGTTGCTCGTCATCGAAATCAACCCGCGCGTATCCCGTTCTTCCGCGCTGGCCAGTAAAGCGACCGGTTATCCGATTGCCAAGATTGCTGCTAAACTGGCCATCGGTTACAATCTGGATGAACTGAAGAATCAGATCACCAAGACCACTTCTGCATTCTTTGAACCCACCCTGGATTACGTAATTGTCAAAATGCCCCGCTGGAATTTTGATAAATTTTATGGCTCGGACCATACGCTTGGCTTACAGATGAAATCGGTGGGAGAAGTGATGGCCATCGGTCGCACCTTCTTGGAAGCCATCCAGAAAGCCTGTCAGTCCCAGGAAAATAACCGGATGGGCCTCGGCGCTGACATGAAGGAATGGATTCGTACTTCGGACATCCTTGAGCGCCTCGAGAAAGTAAGTGATGATCGCATTTACCGTGTCAAAGACGCATTGCGCCTGGGTGTACCGGCCAAAACGGTCCAGAAGCTAACCCGGATTGATCCCTGGTTTATCCGTGAGATCCGTAAGCTGGTTGACATGGAAGAGCAGTTACAACGCTTCAATGTCGCTGAAGACCTGACCAAGGAGTTCTTACTGGATCTGAAGAAAATGGGTTATTCCGACGGTCAAATCGCCTGGGTGATGCGGATAAAAGAAGAAGAAGTCACCCGCTACCGCAAAAAACTGGGCATCCGCAGGGCTTATAAAATGGTGGATACCTGCGCAGCCGAATTTGAAGCCCAAACTCCCTATTATTATTCCACCTTCGAAAGCGAAAACGAAAGCATTCCTTCCGATCGCAAAAAAGTAATCATCCTGGGTTCCGGTCCTAACCGTATCGGCCAGGGAATCGAATTTGATTATTGTTGCGTGCATGGGGTGCTGGCAGCAAAGGAAGCCGGCTACGAAACCATTATGGTTAATTGCAATCCAGAAACGGTATCCACTGACTTTGACGTTGCTGATAAATTGTACTTCGAGCCGGTGTACTGGGAACATCTTGAAGAGATCATCGAGTTGGAGAATCCGGTCGGGGTAATTGTCCAGCTGGGAGGGCAGACGGCGCTCAAACTGGCGCAAAAACTGCATGAAAAAGGCATACGCATCATAGGAACCGATTTTCCTGATATGGACCTGGCCGAGGACCGGGGAGCCTTCTCTGAATTATTAAAAAGGCTCGATATCCCCTATCCTAAATTTGGGGTAGCAACCAACGTCGATGAAGCCCTCGATGTGGCCGGTACCATTCCATATCCGCTGCTGGTCAGACCTTCTTATGTCCTCGGTGGACAACGCATGCGTATTGTCATCAATGACCAGGAACTCGAACTGACCGCACTGGACATCTTCAAGCACTTGCCCGACAATAAGATCCTGATCGACCAGTTTCTCGAGCGCGCAAAAGAAGCGGAAATTGATGCCATCTGTGACGGCGAGGATATTCACGTTATGGGCATTATGGAACACATCGAACCGGCAGGTATCCATTCCGGAGACAGCTCAGCGGTTTTACCGCCCTATAGCCTGGGGCCACTGGTGATTGAGACCATGATCGAATACACCCGCCGGGTTGCCCTGGCATTGAAGATCAAAGGCTTGATCAATATCCAGTTTGCCATCAAAAACGACAAGGTTTATGTGATCGAAGCCAATCCCCGGGCCTCCCGGACGACCCCTTTTATCGCCAAAGCGTACAAGGTGCCTTATCTCAATGCGGCCACTCACGTCATGCTGGGGCATAAAACATTGAAGGATTTCAATTTTGAAAATGTGCTGGACGGTTATGCCATTAAAGTGCCGGTATTCTCGTTCGAGAAATTCCCCAATGTGGATAAAAACCTGGGCCCTGAAATGAAATCAACGGGAGAAGCCATTCATTTCATTAAAAATCTAAGGGATCCTTACTTCCGGGAATTGGAAAGTAAGCGATCGATGTTCCTTTCCCGTTAAAAGGAGGCGGTAGTTATTTGTCGGGTTTGACCCGCTCTATGGCCAGTTGGATGGAATGGATTCCGGGTAGAGGAGATTCTCGCATGTATTGTTCAATACAGATGGCATAGCTTCCTTTCTGATTGAAATATGCATTGTTCTGCAGGGGAATATGGAGGGTGCAGCGGTTTCCCCGGCAGGTGCCATTCCATTGACCACTCTGATCTGCCAGTTCGATGGAAAGGACCTGATCTTTGCCGCTTCCATCCGGGTACCTGGTGTGAAATTGCGTATAAATGTTCTGAAAAGGATAGGAGGTCTCGTGCTGGATATCCAGCCATAAATTGTAATGCATCAGGGTATCCTGAATCTCAAAATGGAAACACAGGGTATCCGGATAAGTCCACCCTTCCTGGGGGATCTCAATATTCTCTTGGAAGGTATAAGCTGGTCCACAACCCAGAAGCAAGATAAACAGTCCCGGGATGATGGTCCAGCGGTAATGTTTTATCATCTGAAATAATCTCGCATTTTTTCAAAAAAACCGCGCTCACCTTTGCTGGGTTTCGGTTCAAAATTGCCAAGTTCACGCATTCGTTCCAGCAATTGCTTTTCTTCCTCATTCAGTGTTTTAGGCGTCCAGATGTTTACATGGACCAGAAGATCTCCTTTCTCATAACTTTGGACGACGGGCAAGCCTTTTTCTTTCAGACGGAATATTTTTCCACTCTGCGTACCGGGTGGTATCTTGATTTTTACATTTCCCTGCAGGGTAGGCACTTCCACCGAACTCCCCAGGGCGGCATCGGCAAAATTAAGGAACAGTTCATAGACCAGATTCATTCCATCACGCTCCAATTCATCGTGTTTGCGTTCGGTGATGCTGATCAATAAATCGCCATTCGGTCCGCCTTTGCTGCCGGCATTGCCTTTCCCGCGCATGGAAAGTTGCATGCCTTCTTCTACACCGGCTGGAATTTCGATCTCCAGGGTTTCTTCACCATAAACCCTTCCATCCCCTTTACAGGTACCGCAATACGCAGAAACGGTTTGCCCGGTCCCATTGCAGGTGGGACAGGGTGATGTGGTTTGCATCTGGCCAAGAAAGGTCGATCGGATCTGCCGGACATATCCCGAACCATTACAGGTGTTGCAGGTACGCACGGAGGACTTATCTTTTGCCCCGGAGCCGTTACAGGTAGAACAAGTGATCTGCTTCTTAACTTTTATCTTCTTGGTGGCACCGGTCGCGATTTCCTCCAAAGTGAGCGGCACATTGATCCGCAAATTGGATCCTTTCTGACCCGTCGGCCGGGAGCCTCGGGCGGAACCGCCAAAAAATCCTTCAAATGGGGAGTCCCCAAAGATGTCGCCGAATTGGCGGAAGATATCCTCCATGGTCATCCCTCCGCCACCGAAGCCCCCTCCCATATTGGGATCTACGCCGGCATGGCCATAACGGTCATAGCGGGCTCTCTTATCCTTATCACTCAGGATTTCGTAAGCTTCCGCCGCTTCCTTAAACTTTTCCTCTGCGGATTTATCACCGGGATTCCGGTCCGGGTGATATTGCATGGCAATCTTGCGATAAGCCTTTTTGATGACTATTTCTTCGGCCGTGCGCTCAACCCCAAGTATCTCGTAATAATCTCGTTTCGCCATAAATTTTTTTCGTTTGTGATGGTGCCGTCAGCTCCCAACCACAACTTTTGCATATCGAATTATTTTATCATTGAGCAAGTACCCTTTCTCTACGGTGTCGATCACTTTACCTTTCATGGCTTCGCCGGCAGGAATTTCCGAAATGGCTTCGTGTAATTCCGGGTTAAATTCAACGCCGTTAGAGTCCATGGCTTTCAACCCCTGCTGCTCAAGAATGTGATAGAGCCGTTTGTAAACCATGGACACCCCTTCGGAAAAGACTTCAGCATTGGTTTCGTCATCCGCACTTTTCTTGGCGCGGTCAAAATCATCCAGAACAGGCAGCAGGGACTTGATGGTCTCCTGACCTGCCGTTTTCATCAGGTCCAATCGCTCTTTAATGGTCCTTTTCTTGTAATTGTCAAATTCGGCAAACAACCTCAGGTACTTGTCTTTCAACTCATCCAATTCTTGCTGGATCTGATCGGGTTCATTGCCTGGTTTTGCCTTATCAGTGTTTTCGGATTCACTTTGAGGAGTATCCTGCTCTTGCAGTGTGGCTTCACCTCCTTCGGGGTTGCCTACTGTTTCCTTCGGATCCTTGCTCATAATTTTACGTTTTTTCCACATAGCCTCTATCAATTAACCTGCCAACTTCGATATCACGACATTTTGGCAGCTAAGATGCCATTCGTCTGTCAAAAAAAGTTCTAATAAATTCAATATCAGGGTTTACTGCGACAATTTTACCGTCCGGATTGACCAAATATTTGGTGGGAATTTCGCGTACTCCATACTTCCTGGCAATCGGGCTCTGGAACCGTTCCGCATCGGTAAAATGATTGCTCCAATCCAGTTCGTCCCTGCGGATGGCCTGCTCCCACTGAGCACGATTGGTCTCAATGCCGATGCTGATCACTTCAAAACCGGTAGCGTCTTTGAAAGCCACCTGATGATACCTGTCGTACAGTTGCCGGATCTGAGGATTTTGTTGCCGGCAGGGACCGCACCAACTTCCCCAGAAATCGATGAGTACGTACTGCCCTTTAAAATCACTTAATTGGAGCTCCTGACCCTCTAAATCGGTGAAGTTAAAGTCAGGTGCGTCCACCCCCACTTTGAATTTTGGTTTGAAATACAGGTATTTGGCACCCCATACCAACCCAACAACCACAATGATGCTGCCTAAAAACCGGATAAACCGCATGGCGTCTTAAATTTCGGCAAAGATACGTCTTCCCGCAGTTTCCCAACCCAACACCGAATTACTCCTCGTGGTTTCGTTCACGCCGACAAATACGTACCTTTAAGCCAATGTCCAGTGGATCACAACTCGCATTAGATTTTGCATCCAAAGCCAGGCAGGATGCCCATTTTCAGGAAGCCCTTGATCGCCTGAATCAGCAACAGCGTGACGCCGTGGACCGCATCGATGGACCGGTTCTTGTGGTTGCCGGGCCAGGCACCGGTAAAACCCAAATTCTGGCGTTGAGGATCGGCAACATCCTGCAAAAAACCGATACCACACCGGCTAACATTCTTTGTCTGACGTATACCGAAGCCGGAGTTTTTGCCATGCGGCAACGGTTGCTGGAATACATCGGTCCTACGGCTTATCAGATCCAGATCCATACGTTTCATTCCTTCGGCAACCGTCTGATTCAGCAACACCGGGAACTCTTTGGGGCTTACCGCGATCTGCAGCCCGCATCGGAATTGGAATTGGTGACTATACTCCGGGAGCTGATCGACCAGTTGGAAAATGATCATCCACTAAAGCGGTTGCGGGGAGATCAATATTTTGATGTGCCCAGATTGCAGCATCTTTTCCAGCATATGAAAAAGGAGAATCTGGATGCCCCGGAATTCATTGCTGAGATCAACGATGAAATCCATCGCTACCGGGAAGACCCGGATTCTGTCTCTTCCCGCGGTGTGCGGGCCGGGCAATTGAAAAAGGAAATTCTTAAGCGCATTGCCAGCCTGGAGACCACGATCCATGCCGCCGGCTTACTACCCCGGTACCGCATAGCCCTGCTTGAACACCACCGCTACGACTATGAGGATATGATCCAATGGGTCCTACAGGAATTAAAGCGCAACGAGGCGCTCCTGGCCTCTATCCAGGAACAATACCTCTATGTGTTGGTGGATGAGTATCAGGATACCAATGGCGCTCAAAATGCCATTCTGGAAACGATCTGTCCGCCTGAACTCCGGCCCAATTTGTTCGTGGTTGGCGATGATGATCAGGCCATTTACCGTTTTCAGGGCGCCAACGTTGAGAACATCATGGCGTTTTCTGCCCTCTACAAACCTTCCATCGTTCTGCTTACCGGAAATTACCGTTCAGCACAACGGATTCTCGATGCCGCCGGTTTATTCATCGAAGCCAATGCCGAACGTTTGGTGCATCTGCTGGAAATCGAAAAAAATTTGATCGCCTCCGGAATAAACCATCAATACCCCGGCCTTATCAATATCCTCCATTTTCCTAACCGGGTTCAGGAAGAAATTGGCATTCTGAATGAGATCAAAAGGCTGCGCGATGAAGAGCAGGTGCCGTTGTCCGACATAGCCGTGATCTACCGCAATCACAAACAAGTCGAAGACCTGATCGAAGTGATGGAGCAAAATTTAATCCCGCTTTCGGTCAAAAGAAAAGTGAATCTGCTCCATCTTGCCATCATTCGCAATTTGCGGACCATCCTAACTTACCTGCAGGAAGAATTTGAGCAGCCGTTCAGCCGGGAATATTTGCTTTTCGAAATCATGCATTATTCCTATTTCGGAATTGCCCCTATCGATATTGCACGCATTGCAAAATTTCAAAAGGACCACAAAGAACATCCGACTTCGTGGCGGGAGGTTATTCAAAACATGGAACTCCTGCAGTCCTGTGGGGTAGAGCAACCGGAACCCATTATCCGGTTAGCTGAAAATCTGGACCGCTGGATGCGTGGTATTCAGGAAGAAACCCTCCAGAATTTATTTGAGCAAATCCTGAAAGAAGGTCGCATCCTGCAGGAGGTTCTCTTGTCTTCCGAGCGCCTCTGGTTGCTACAGGTGTTGACTTCCTTTTTCGAATTCATCAAATCCGAAATGGTGAAGCAGCCCACACTTAGTCTGGGGGATTTTTTGGACATGATCGGCAAAATGGACAACCACGCCATTCCCCTGGAGTTGGTACGGGTGATCCATGCGGAAGAAGGTGTAAACTTTATGACGGCACATGGCGCCAAAGGCCTGGAATTTGGCCATGTCTTTGTCATCGGTTGTTCACACACTGCCTGGGAAGGAAAATCAGGGGGAGCCTGGAATCAATTCCGTTTCCCGTCTGCGAAAACAAAAGAAGAAAAAGACCATGGCCTGGAAGACGAGCGCCGATTGTTCTATGTCGCGATGACGCGGGCTAAAAAATCACTTTATCTTTCCTATCCGGCAGAGGATGAAAAAGGCAATAGCGTGCAAAAATCCCAGTTCTTATCTGAATTGATCGCGTCAACCGGCCTGCAAGACCAATTAAAAACCGTGGATGCCGGGGCCATTCAAAAATATTATACGCAGCTTCTCCTCCCGGAAAGCCGGCCGTTCCGGTTGTTGGATCACGATTGGATCGACCATCAATTGCGTGATCTGACCATCAGTCCTACCTCCCTGAATAAATTTCTACGTTGTCCATTAACCTTTTATTTTGAGCAGATCCTCCGCGTCCCAACCGCACGCACCGATCGTATGGGTTTTGGAAAGGCGGTCCATTACGCCCTGGAGCATTTTCACCGGCATTTCAAAAAAGACCAATCGCTGGAAAGCCTCCTTCACTTCTTCCTTGAAGGTATGGAGAGGCATCAATCCCATTTTACTGTAAAGCAATTTGAAGAGCAAAAATTTCATGGTGAACAGGTCCTGCGCGGATACTACGCAGCCCGGATCGATGGCTGGAAACAAATGGACGATTGGCAGGTGGAATACCGCATCAAACAGGTTGAACTTGCCGGTGTACCCATTTCCGGAATCATCGATAAAATAGAAATCGATCCGGGAAACCTGCGGGTCGTGGATTACAAAACCGGCCGGTTTTATGCTGCAAAACTCAGTCCGCCCAAACAAGAAAATGAATCGGGTGGCGATTACTGGCGTCAAATTGTATTTTATAAATTACTTTTAGACCAGATGCCAGATTACCAGCATCGGATGCAAGAGGGAATCATGGATTTTGTCATCCCGGACAATCAGGGAAAATTCACAATGCGGACGATCAAAGTCACCCCAGACGATGAAAAAACCGTAACCCAGCAGTTGACCGATGCGTATGCTAAAATCAAATCCCACGCATTTTATCCCGGCTGCGGAGAAGAAGATTGTTATTGGTGTGCCTTGGTCAATCACCATTTTGACATCCATCATGTGGAGTCTCTGGAGTTGGAAAGAGAAGAAATTGACGAAACAGATTAATTCTTTATCGCATGAAAGCCATCATTACCAGCGTATTACTCACCCTATTTCTCAGTGTCCAGGCTGCCGTTACTCCTGGTTATTTCCCCTACGAATGGGACAACACCAAGGGTAAAATGTACCTCTACGTGGATAAGTTGGACCAGGAATTCCTGTATGTCAATTCCTTGCCTGCCGGCATCGGTTCCAACGACATTGGACTTGATCGCGGTCAGATCGGCAATGAACGGGTGGTCAAATTCACCCGCTCCGGCAATAAAATTCTGCTGGTCCAGGTCAATTATGATTACCGGGCGGTCAGCGATGATCCCCTTGAGCGCAAATCGGTGGAACAAGCATTTGCCCAGTCGGTGCTTTGGGGATTTGATGTAGAAAAGGACACCACCTGGGGAGCCAAGATCGAGATTACCCCATTCCTGTTGCGTGATGCCCACGGTGTGGCCAACCGACTTGCCCAGACGAATCAAGGCAACTACTCCCTGGATAAAAGCCGTTGTGCGATGTATCTCGACCGAACCAAAAATTTTCCTAAAAATACAGAATTTGAAGCGACCATAACTTTTACAGGTACCCCGAAGGGAGGCTGGATACGGTCGGTCACCCCAGACCCAACCGCAGTGACCGTCCGCATGCACCATTCCCTGGTAGAACTCCCCGGGCCTGGCTATCAACCCCGGGAATTTGATCCACGCAGCGGATATTTTGGCATGCAGTATGCCGACTACGCCACCCCCATCGAAGAATCTCTGGTGAAGCGGTTAATCACCCGGCACCGCCTGCAAAAAAAAGATCCAAAGGCCGCTCAAAGTGAGCCTGTCGAGCCGATCATCTATTACCTGGATCCGGGCTGTCCTGAACCGATCCGCAGTGCGTTGCTGGATGGTGCCCGCTGGTGGAATCAGGCATTTACAGCCGCCGGATACATCAACGCCTTTCAGGTAAAAATGCTGCCGGCAGATGCCGATCCGATGGATGTTCGTTACAACCTGATTCAATGGGTACACCGGTCGACGCGCGGGTGGTCCTACGGCGCTTCGATCGTCGATCCCCGCACCGGAGAAATCATCAAAGGACAGGTTTCCCTTGGTTCGTTGCGAGTGCGTCAGGACTTCCTTATCGCCCAAGCACTCCTGTCTCCTTATGGAAACAATGACCACAATGATGGCCCCTTGCTTGAGGTTGCACTCGCCCGGCTGCGGCAGCTGGCCGCCCATGAAGTTGGCCATACCCTGGGCTTGTCACACAACTTTGCCGCCAGTACCAACGACCGGGCATCGGTGATGGATTATCCCCATCCGCTCTATGAGGTGACCGCCGGTGGTAAAATCACGGCTCAAAATGCCTACGACGACAAGATTGGGCCCTGGGACAAGCGGACCATTTTGTATGGCTACCAGGATTTTCCGGCAGGTACCGATACACACCAAGCGCTGCAAGACATCCTGCTGGAAAATGAAAAGATGGGCCTGCGCTATATCTCCGACCGCGATGCCCGATCTCCGGAAGGTGCAAATCCATACGGACACCTCTGGGACAGTGGTAACGAACCAGCCAAGGAACTGACCCGATTGATTCAGGTTCGTCAGACGGCCATGGATCAATTTGGTTTGAATACCATTCGTACCGGTGATCCGCTGGGCACCCTGGAGAATGTTTTTGTACCCCTGTATCTGCTCCCCCGCTATCAGATTGAAGCAGTGAGTAAGGTGATCGGTGGGGTAAATTATGGATACGATGTGAAAGAATTGAGCACGGCAAAAGTACAACCCGTGTCCCCGGCAGAACAGCAAGCGGCCATGCAGAGTCTGTTTGCAACGCTGGAACCCGCGTACCTGGTTATTCCCGAAGCCATATTGCAATACCTTCCTCCCCAGCCGATTGGTTACAATCGGGACCGGGAATTGTTTAAAATCTATACCGGCCAGACGTTTGATCCCCTGGGAGCTGCTGAATCATCGGCTCAGAATACGTTGGGATTCATGCTGGTGCCGGCAAAGCTGGCCCGGGTCATTGAACAACACGACCGTTTTCCCGGCAAACATCAGTCACTGTCAGATTACCTGATGGAAATTGGCAAACATGTCGGTTCCAATACCGGCACGACCGCCATGGAGAAAGAACTGGGCCGGATGACCGAAAAACGCTTCATCTATACCCTGATGGAAAATATGAAGTCCTCCGACGTGGCGCCACAAGTGCGGGCTGAAGTCCTTTTCTATTTAAGCAATGCGGCAGACCGGTTAAATTCCAGCGGTCAGGATGCTGCAGACCAGGCCCATCGGTTTGCGTTGGCCCAGGCGATTAAAACCTATCTGGACAACCCGGGAGAATTTTCAGTGCCGGAAGCCAAGGAAATGCCCGACGGGTCACCAATCGGTATGGAATGCATGAATGGTGATGGTTCCCCACATTAACCCGGGATTACATCCGGCCATTTTCGGAATGGATGAGGTGCAGGTACTTTGTGATTTCCTTTTTTACGTTTGGGAAAAGGATCAGTAATCCGATCATATTGGGAAATACCAGGGCTAAAATCATGGAGTCACTGAATTTGATGACCGCATCAAGGGTCACCGATGATCCCAGGACGGTGAAAACAAGAAACAAGATTTTGTAAATCAATCCGGTAATACGACCTCGACCAAATAAATAGGACCATGCTTGCAGTCCGTAGTAGGACCACGAAATCATGGTTGAGAACGCAAATAACAATACCGCAATAACCAACAAATAGGAAAATCCGGGGAGTGTAGCATCGAATGCCATCGAAGTAATGTTTACCCCACCGATGCGTTCTCCGGTCGCATTCAACAGAACTTCATTGTTAATTACATCTCCATAGGCAAAAACACCACTGGTATTAAAATGAATGATCACCAATGCCGTCAGGGTACAAATGATAACCGTATCGATAAAGGGCTCCAACAATGCCACCATGCCTTCTGAAGCCGGATATTTGGTCGCAACTGCGGAATGGGCGATGGCCGCAGATCCAGCTCCTGCTTCATTGGAGAACGCCGCACGGCGAAAACCCTGGATCATTACCCCGAAAAAACCACCGGCGATTCCTGCTTTTGGCGTAAATGCTTCGTTGATTATTTGCTGGAATATATCTCCGAGTTGTCCCGCATTTGTGATGAGGATAAACAGTGCTGCTCCTACGTACAGAATGGCCATGAACGGTACAATCTTTTCGGTGACCCTGGCTATCCGCTTGATACCGCCGATGATGATAAAACCTACCAGACAGGCTAAAACGACACCAATCAGGAATCCAATGGATGGCGTCTGGAGGGAAAACCTGGATATTAATTGCGCCGCCGCCTGATTGGATTGGAAAGCATTCCCTCCTCCCAGGGACGCGCCAATGCATAAAAGGGCGAAAACGATGCTGAGTACCTTGCCCAAACGTGGCATGTGCCTTTCCTTCAAACCTTTGGATAAATAATACATCGGGCCGCCAAATACTTTGCCCGTTTCGCTGATCTCGCGGTATTTGACGCCCAGGGTGCATTCGACCAATTTGGAAGACATGCCCAGCAGCCCGGCGACAATCATCCAGAAGGCAGCACCTGGGCCACCAATACTGATAGCAACGGC
>JAGQXC010000617.1 GCA_020436785.1 Saprospiraceae bacterium
GCGGTTATTGTTGGGGGAATATTACGATGATGAAATCAGCCATACCATTAAATCCGTTGGCGACATCGAAAAATCATTCAATGACGAATGGGTGCCGATCATGGAACAATACATTGTTGATTTTAAATTTAAGGAATTTCTGATTGTATCTGATCCCACCATTTTCCAAAGGCCATCCATTGCCAGAAACATCATGATCCTCAACAAAGATAATTATCAGGGCGCCATAACCAGAGTATCAGGGGCCATAAAAACTGTGGAGAAACTGGAACGGATTCTGGCTGAATCTTTGCAGAATTAGCTCAATATAGCGCAAGCAATAATGTTAATATCCTTTCAATATGTGAAACAAATTTGATCTCTTGTTGATCATCGTGGGGATGGTCGGGCTCAGACCGGTCCATTGTTTCTACCGCCGTCGATAGGAGCCTCACTCAGGATGGGGAAACCATTTATTTTCTCGGTGATTATCCTGTACCAGGGTTGGATAAATCCTCGGAAGACATCTACAAGCGCCAAAAAGTAGATGGGAAGTGGCAATTCGCTGAACGTATGCCATACCCCATTTCTACCGATGAATATGCGGAATCGTTTCCCGTAGTCGTGGCCAATGGAAGCCTGTATTTTGAATCGGACCGTCCGGGCGACCTTGGCAAAGAGGACGTTTACCGGGCACAATACCTGGGAGATGGGAAATTTGCTGCTCCCGTGAGCATCGGACCGGTGGTCAATACCAGAGAGGGCTCGGGCGATACGTTTGTAGCACCCGATGAAAGTTATTTGATCGTTAACTGCTGGCGTTCGGAATTGCCGGGATTGCACGTGTCATTCAGGAAAGATGAGGAGTGGCAATCGCCGATTTTTTTCCCCGGGTCCATCAACACTGAATGGACGGATTTTTGCCCTTTTGTTACGCCGGAGAGTAAGTACTTCTTTGTTTCGAGATGGTATAGCGATCCACCGGAAAGCGGATGGGCAGGGGTCGTCAAAGTGGAAGTGTATTGGGTGGATGCGAAGGTGCTATTGACTTGAATAAAAGATAAACGGAAAAAGGAAAAGGGACATAGGAGAAATTAGAGCAATAATTGTCAAAATGCATTCACTGAATCACGGCGTGTGATTAGGAAGTTAAGCCATATAGTTGATTGCCCATTCATCACGAGAATCAATGCATCATCGCAGTCGGTGATATTTATTCAATAGTTCTTTGACCCGATCATGGTCGATGCCATAAAAGGTGGTGCCATAAATTCCCGTCATTTCTTTTCCGGCTACAATGGAATTGATAATCGCTTCCTCCGTGGCCTGGATGGTTGCGGAATACAAGGCTCCGGTTTCGTACTGACCGAGGTATTCCAGGTTGACGCGTTTGTAAGGTTCGTCTTCCGACCATTCAAACTGGAGGGTGCTGAAGGCCAGGATTACGTCTCCCGAAAAGGGGCTCCCCTGGCTGCCGGTTCGCGCCAGTCCGAAGGTCGCCCGTTTGGCCATCGCCTGGAGGATTTCCGTGGTCACCGGAGCGTCCGTGGCCACCACGATGAGGATGGAACCATCGCCTTCCTTTTCGTTGATGATGGGTAATTGTTCACGGTTCATCTCCTTGCCGACCGGCACACCGGCGATGAGCAGGTCCTCACGGTTCCCATGATTGGTTTGTACCAGGACGCCGACGGTATATCCTCCCTTTTCGGGCGATAATACCCGGGAAGCGGTCCCGATGCCAGCTTTAAAATCATAGCAGGTCA
>JAGQXC010000618.1 GCA_020436785.1 Saprospiraceae bacterium
AACCGGCACCTCCGGCTGCAGCAGCCCACATCGCACAGCCACCGACCGGATGATCTGCATTGACCAGCGTCTGGGTTTCCGGAGTTTCATTCCCTGTCAATTCGGAAAACCGTTCCCAATCCAATGCGAGCGCCGCTTCGTGCAGATCGGCTTGATAACCGGATTCTTTCAGGAAATCACCCACTTCCCGGTGATGCCCGAGATGGGCCAGGGCATATCCGCTTTTACCGGTAGCATCTTTAAGGTCCAGGACGCCGACATCTTTGGACAAGTACATTTTTACTGATTCCAGATCCCCGGTGGAACAGGCATGCAGGAATCTCTCAGGTTCCTGTTTCAGGATTCGAAGGAGGGTTGCATAACCAGAGGGACCTGCCAATAGCAGAGTGGCCGACCCGATTTTGAGAAATTTTCTTCTGGATTCCATAATTCGTTCTTTGATTGCCAGCAATAATAAACGTGACCCGTCAAAGTGGTAATGGTTTCAGGCTTATAAATGGCTTAGTTTTTCCTTAGGTAACCCCGAAAGTTGATTTAATTCTTCCTGGCTCAGACGATCCTGCCGGCTCAGTTCCCGGATCTCCCGTATCTTCAGGAGCGTTGAAAATTGCAAAAAAATTCCGGATGGAAAAACAGATCCAATGGGGCATCATCGGGGTAGGCGATGTCTGTGAACGGAAAAGCGGTCCTGCTTTTCAAAAAGTGCCTGGCTCTGACTTGTTGGCAGTGATGCGGAGAAATGGAGAGAAAGCCAGGGATTTTGCGGACAGGCACGGAGTCCCCAAATGGTATGATGACGGACAGGCCCTGATCAATGATCCCGGCATCAATGCCATCTACATTGCGACGCCCCCGGACAGTCACGCTCACTACACCCGGCTGGCGGCCGTGGCCGGGAAACCGGTTTATGTTGAAAAACCCATGGCCAGGACCTATGCGGAATGCCTGGAGATGATACAAGTATGTGAAAAGCATCAGGTACCGCTGTTTGTTGCCTATTACCGTCGGGCGCTTCCCAACTTTTTAAAGATCAAAGAACTGCTGGAGGATCAGGCCATCGGTCAGGTGCGCTTGGTGGATATTAAACTGTTTAAGCCCCTGCATCAGGACTGGCAGGGCAACCCGATGGACGAAACCAACTGGCGATTGACCCCGGAGATATCGGGCGGAGGTCATTTTTACGACCTGGCGTCCCATCAGCTCGATTTTCTGGATTTTGTATTAGGTCCGGTGGTGGAGGCTCAGGGCATCGCAGCCAACCAGGCCGGCATGTACCCGGCTGAAGATCTGGTGACCGGGCATTTCCGCTTTGCCAGTGGGGTGATCGGACAGGGCATGTGGTGTTTTACCACCGGCGTTACTTCACGCATCGAGCAGACCCGTATCGTCGGAGATGGCGGTGAAATTTCCTTTGCTTATTTTGGCGACCCGACCGTGAACCTGCGGAGAGATGGTCACCCCGATGAAGTGTTCACCTTCACCTATCCGCCGCACATCCAGCAGCCATTGATCCAATCCATTGTTGCCACGTTGCAGGGTGTGGGATCCTGTCCCAGCACGGGAGAAAGTGGTGTCAGGACCAATTGGGTGATGGAAATGCTGGTGTATGGAGGAGTTAGATGATAGATTTAAGACTTTAGACATTAGATGGACTGCCTACTTACCTAATTAAGGATCAATTCACGACCTCTATGTTTTCCGTGACGATCTCTGAAAGCAGCTTCATACTATCCTGTTGATACATCCGGTCGAATAGTTCGACATCCAGGCTTTGATCAATCGGCTCATAATT
>JAGQXC010000619.1 GCA_020436785.1 Saprospiraceae bacterium
CATGAACACCAAAACACGTAAACACATAGATACCTTGACATATGCCCGAAACGTTTTATTTTGCAGCGATTTCAAACCGGAATGAATTTTCACATTTATAACACCCTCCATCGAATAGCTGAAACGAGCCTGCTGATCTTGTTTGTTTTGTTGCTGCTCATGAGCGGTTGCTTCAAGATCGATTATTATACGCAACAGGATGCCCAGCTTACTTTCTCAAAGGATACCCTGCGCTTTGATACCGTGTTTACCTCCGTCGGTAGCGCTACCCGTTCCTTACGGATCCGCAACCCCTACGATCAGTTTGTCCGCATCGGCCGGATTTCCCTGGAAAATGGCACGCAAAGTAAATTCCGTATCAATGTAGATGGGGTTTCCTATCCCGATGGACTGGCGGAGGACGTCGAAATCTGGCCCAAAGACAGCATCTGGGTCTTTGTAGAAGTGACGGTCGATCCCGATGATCCGCTGTCAGCCAGCCCGTTTATTATTGATGAAAACCTGCAGATCGAAACCAACGGCAACCAGCAAGTGATCGTATTGGAAGCCTGGGGCCAAAATGCCAACTACATTCCCAACAATCAATTTAAAGGACAGCTGGCCGTATTATCCTGCGACCTTGAGCAGATCAACTGGGATGATCCCCGGCCGTATGTGATTTACGGGGCCTTGTTTATCGACAGTTGCACCCTGCATTTACCGGCCGGCACCCGGGTCTATGTTCACGGTGGTATTGCTCGCAACGATCTTGGCATTTACAATGACGGACTGATCTGGACCTTGTCTCAGGGCAGGATCGTCAGCGAAGGGACGGTTGATGCTCCGGTGATTATCCAGGGCGACCGGCTGGAGTCAGAATTCGGTGATGTCCCCGGGCAGTGGGGAGGCATCCGGTTGGGGCCGGGAAGCAAGGGAAATGCTTTTTCCCATACCACCATCAAGAATTCCATCGTAGGCATCCGGGCGGATTCCGCCTCCACGCTCAATCTGTCCAACGTACGGATCTACAACAATGCCAATGTAGGCTTATTGGGAATTCATTGCTCCATCCAGGCGACCAATTCGCTCTTTTACAATCAGGGGGCTCAATCCGTGGCATTTACCTACGGCGGCAATTACCAAATCGATTATTGTACCATTGCTTCCTACGGAAATACCGCCGATGCCGTATACCTGGATAATTTCACCTGCCTTACCGACGATTGTTCATCCGTGAGGATTTATCGCCTGATTGCTTCCTGGCGTAATTGCATCCTCACCGGGTCCGGAACGGATGAACTTAATATGGTGGACGGTACCGCGGGGAAGGAACCATTTGCCTGGGAGGTTTCGTTTGCCAATTGTGTGGTAAGGGTCGATGACCTTCTGGACCAATACCCAAATTTCCTTTCCCAATGCCACGATTGCATTGAAAACAAAGATTATTCGGATCCGCTCTTTGCCAGTGTCGATATGGGCCAGTACCAGTTGGATACCTTATCGATTGCGCAGGATAAAGCCAGGATAATTCCGGGGATATCGGCCGATATTGATGATAATCCTCGCGGAGAACTCCCGGACATCGGATGCTTTGAACGTCAGGAATAACCGGCATCTCCCTAAGAATGCCTTTCCCGGCATACTCTTTGGGTAATCTATATGGAATGAAGTATTGCACAGGACTTGGCTGGCTGCTACTCATCTCTTGGTTATTCTACTTCGGTTGTAAACAGCCGGAGACGGAAGAAGTCTTTACCATTCATTTTCCCGACAGCCCTTATCTGGCGGGCATGCGTGTAGATGGCATACGTCAGCCGGATCAGGGATTTATTGAAGATACTTTTCCACGATTCACATGGTATGTGCCCTCCGAAGCGGGGTACCAAACTGCGTACCGACTGTGGGTGGCTTCGAATGAATCCGATCTTTTGTACCACCATGGAAGTGTATGGGATAGTGGTAAAATCAACCGTAGTGCTTCCATCCTGGTACCCTATGAAGGTCCGGCACTCGCCCCCGATCACAACTATTACTGGCAAGTGCAACTATGGGATGCATCCGGACAGGCCACCGACTATTCCCCCATACAACGATTTACGACAGGCCAACTCACCGGCATCAGCAGAGAAAACCTGCAAGTAAAGCTGATCCCACCGGCCCGCCTTGAGGCCATCGATGTGGACCATTATCTGGTAGATTTTGGGAAAGTGGCCTTTGGCACCCTTGCTTTGTATTATCCCGTGGAAGAATCCGACTCACTAACCATCCGGCTTGGTGAAAAACTTAATGAAAAGGGCCGGATCGATCGTGACCCTCCGGGCAGCGTCCGCTACCAGGAGATTATCTTACAGGTCGGAAAACCAAAGTCCAACTTTATCCTCGATCTGCCTCCCGATGCCCGCAATACCGGTCCGAATGCCATCCGGATTCCCGACTCGATTGGGGTCGTAATGCCTTTTCGGTATGCTGAAATCGAAAATGGAAGGATTCCGATTACCCCCGGAATGGTTAGACAAAGAGCCGTTTTTTACGACTTTGATCCGGGCAACAGCTCTTTCGAATCCTCTGACACCTTACTTGACAACATCTGGAATCTGTGTAAATATTCCATCCAGGCTACCTCTTTCGCCGGAATCTATGTCGATGGAGACCGGGAACGAATACCCTATGAAGCGGACGCATACATCAACCAATTGTCTCATTATCAGGTAGATGGTGAATACTCACTGGCCCGTAAGACCATTGTCTACCTGATGGAACATCCAACCTGGCCTACCGAATGGCAATTGCATATGGCAATGATGATCTACCAGGATTATTATTACACCGGTGATGCCCAATTAATTCATAAATACTATGAGGCACTTAAAAAGAAATGCCTGGTGGACCTGGCTCTTCCGAATGGCCTCATCACCACGAAATCACCCGCCCTCACCGGAGCCTTTATGGCAGCCCTGGGATTCAGAGACACCACCCAGCGATTGCAGGACATCGTTGACTGGCCTCCCGCCCAGAAAGATACCGACTGGCCCTTGGCCAATGCAAAAGGTGAACGTGACGGATATGAAATGGTGCCGGTCAATACGGTGGTGAATGCCTTTTATTATCGCAATCTGATCATTATGGAAGAGTTTGCCCGGTTGCTGGGTAAAATGGAGGAGGCGGAACAGTGGCACGACCGGGCCTATCAGGTACGTACCACTTTCAATACCTTACTGTTTGACCCTGTCCGCGGCATCTATGTGGATGGCTTGCATTCCCACCATGCTTCCCTGCACAGCAATATGCTGCCACTGGCTTTCGGCCTGGTGCCGGAAAACCATCAATCAACGGTGGTAAACTTTTTGGAAAGTCGCGGCATGGCCTGCAGCGTCTATGGGGCTCAATACCTGCTGGAAGCATTGTACCAGGCCGGGGATGCCCAGTATGCCCTGGAGGTGCTGCGAAGCCGGAACGATCGCAGCTGGTGGAACATGTTGCAGAACGGATCCACCATCACCTGGGAGGCCTGGGACATGAAATACAAGCCCAATGCAGACTGGAATCATGCCTGGGGAACCGCACCTGCCAACATCATTGCCCGTCACCTGTGGGGTATCCGTCCCCAATCACCAGGGTTTGACACCATCCGCATCGAACCTCAGCCAGGAGATCTGATGGAGAGTCAAATCAAAATTCCAACCCTGCATGGTCCCGTTCAAGCTTCCTTTGCCCGTCAGGGAACAGGCAAAACTTACGTGTTATCGCTACCAGCCAATACCAATGGTTGGTTCATTGTACGTGAACCGGTAGAAAGTGCTTTACTGGATGGTGTAAGCGTTCCCGTGGACTCCATTCGGTTTTCAGGAGGTGTGCATAAGATCGATTTGAATTACTAGGCGTGGGTAATGTAAGTCGATGGCAATTGCCCCTTAGTGGTCCTTCACGAAACGTTTGATGTCTACTCGGCTGAGGATAATCAGACCAATAGCAAAATAAAGACCCAATACCAGGACGCTGTTACGCATGCCGCCCGTTATTTGTTCGACAAAGCCAAAACTGAAAGTACCAAGGACAATGGCCACTTTTTCGAGGACATCGTAAAAACTGAAGTAGGAATTCAAGTCGTCGCGGTTTTCGTCGATCATTTTCGAATACGTTGACCGGCTGAGGGATTGAATGCCTCCCATAACCATCCCCACGGCAGCGGCAACGGCATAAAACTGGATCTTTTCCCTGACAAAATAAGCGACCACGCAGATCGATATCCACAAGAAAAGCATGGTGATCAATGCTAATTTATTCCCCACTTTATCCGACATAAAGGCAAACAGGTACGCACCTCCGATCGCCACCAATTGCAGGATGAGAATGATAATGATCAGATCCTGCGAACCGAAATGCAACTCCTTCTCAGCGAATGTGGCGGCCATGTATAAAACCGTCTGAACCCCGGCACTGTAACAGAAGAAAGCAAAAAGAAAGCGCCGTATGTATTTCTGATGGCGCACACGTTGCCATACCTCGCGGATTTGCAGAAAACCGTGCTTCAACAACTGTCCAAACTGTCCGGACGGTCGATCGACCGGTAAGCGGCGAAAGGTAATCTGTGCAAACCCCAGCCACCAAAGTCCGACCATCACGAACGAAATGCGCGGCGCCAGGCTGCCTTCGGGAAGTCCAAACCACCCGGGATTTATGATCATCAGAAGATTGACGATGAGCAGTAGGACGGAGCCGATGTATCCGTAAGCAAATCCCTGGGCACTGACATCATCGTATTTGTCTTCACTGGCGATCACCGGCAGATAAGCATTGTAAAAGACCAGGGCGCCGGCAAATCCGATCGTGGCCGTGATAAAGAAAAAAGTCCCCCACCACAACTGATCCATGCCCTGGAAGAAAAAGAGCATGATACAGGAAATGGATCCCAGGTAGGTGAAAATTTTCAGGAATCGCTTACGGCGGCCACTGTAGTCGGCGATGCCCGAAAGCAACGGATTGAGAAATGCGATGCAAATATACGCCAGGGAGATGGCATAGGCGTACAATGAACTGTTGCTGACCGTTTGTCTGCCGATGGATAATTCACTCTGAGTAACCTGAAGAAAATAGGCAGGAAATATAGCGGCCGTAATAACCAGGGCGTACGCCGAGTTGGCCCAATCAAAGAATGCCCAACCGCGGATCGTCCGTTTATCGTTAAGGGGAATGGCCTGAGGTATTTCCATATTTACCAATTGTTTTAACACCCAGCCTGTCTGGGTCACCAAATCTACTACCTAGAATCTAATCTCAAAAACCTTAGCAGCAGATGCTTATCTTGCAGTATAATGAATCTATTGATCCTTTCCCGCAATCCTGCCCTGTATTCCACGCACAGCATTCTGGTGGCTGCGCGAAGAAGAGGCCATTTTGTTCGTATCGTTGATCATCTTTATTGTGATCTGATCATTGAACAGGATCACCCTGAGGTGTATTACAACAATGCACCTTTGCGAAATTTTGATGCCATCATTCCCCGGATCGGTAGTACAGCGACCGACTATGGGGCGGCGGTGATCCGTCAGTTTGAAGCCCGTGGGGTATACACGACGGTCGGTGCGGATGCGCTGGTGAAAGCCAGGGACAAACTGATCTGCTTACAGTTGCTGGCAGGTGCCGGAATCCCGGTCCCTAAAACGCTGTTGACCAACAATATGGTCATGTTGCCTTTTTTGCTGGATCATTTGGGCGGGCATCCATTGATTGTGAAAATGCAAAATTCCACGCAGGGCATTGGCGTCATCCGGACCGAGAACCGCATCAATACCGAAACCACTGTGGAAGCCTTCAACAAACTGCGGGAAAAAATCATTATCCAGGAGTTCATCAAAGAAGCCAATGGAGAAGACATTCGCGTATTCATCATCGATGGGGAGATTGTCGCCACCA
>JAGQXC010000620.1 GCA_020436785.1 Saprospiraceae bacterium
GATCATAACGCCATCCAAAAGTTCTTTATGCATGGGATAGGCCATCACCTGGGCCTGGATGTGCACGATCTGGCCGACCGCAATGTGCCCTTACAGGCCGGCATGGTGATTACCTGTGAACCGGGAATCTACATCCGGGAAGAAGGATTGGGTATCCGCCTGGAAAATAACATTCTGGTGACGGACGAGGGACCTCAGGACTTAATGGTTGAAATCCCCATCGACCGCGAAGCGGTGGAAGAACGGATGAATGCTTTGGTTAGATATTAGACACTAGACATTAGATATTAGACACTAGACATTAGAGGCAGGATGACACCGCAGGAGATCGTGACACGGATGTATGAGAAGGATGCCTTCAGCCAATGGTTGGGCGTTCGCATCCTGGAGGTCGATCAGGGTCACTGCCGTTTGTCAATGCGTGTGCGTCCGGAGATGTGCAATGGTTTCCACATAGGCCATGGGGGCATCACCTATGCACTGGCCGACAGTACCCTGGCCTTTGCCTCCAACAGCCTGGGTCAGCATGCGGTTTCGATTGAAACCTCCATATCCCATACGCGGATCGTCCAACCCGGCGACCTGCTCACGGCCACCTCTCAATTGCTGAAAGACGGCCGAAATCTGGCCATTTTTCAGATTACGGTAACCAATCAGAAAGAAGAGACCGTTGCCCTGTTTAAAGGCACCGTCCTAAAACAAAAGAGCTGGGATGAAAAGTAGGCGACGCCACCTGTAGATTCTTCATGGCATGGTCAGCCTATTCTTATTAATTTTACCGTTAACCCCGGAACACCTTAACTTACAATCTGTAAATCGCTGACTATGACCTATTATCGCCGACAGCCGGCCTACGGGGGAAACCGACAACCCAGCCGGCGTGGTTCCAACTTGCGCATTACCTTATTGATCGGTTTGGCCATCGCCGCCTATTCATTCTGGAAATATTATTCACAGTCCGAATACAATGAATTCACCGGTGAGAATCAGCATACCGCCGGACTGACGGTGGAACAGGAGATCACCCTGGGATTGCAAAGTACACCGCAGATGATCCAGGAATACGGCGGCCTGCATCCGGATCAACGCGCCCAACAATACCTTGATATGGTCGGGCAGCGCCTGGTTCAGGGCACCGGAGCCCGTGAAACCGGTTATCAGTTTGATTTCCATCTTCTGGCTGACCCGCAAACGGTGAATGCCTTTGCACTACCCGGAGGCCAGGTCTTCATCACCGCGGCCTTATTCTCGCGGCTGGAAACCGAAGACCAACTGGCCGGCGTGATCGGCCATGAAATCGGCCATGTCCTGGCCAGGCACGGAGCCGAGCGCATTGCCAAACAGCAACTCACTCAAGGCCTCACCGGAGCGGCCGTCATTGCTTCCGGTGATTACAACACCGCCCAGGCAGCCCAGATGATTGCCCAGTTGGTCAATATGAAATACGGTCGTGAACAGGAATTGCAATCCGATGACCTGGGTGTGCGTCTGATGATGGAAACCGGTTACAATCCGGAAGACATGGTCGGGGTGATGGAAATCCTGAAAGCAGCCTCCGGTCCCAACCGGGTTCCCGAATTTCAATCCACCCACCCCGATCCGGACAACCGCATCGAACACATTCACGAATCGATTCAAAAATACCGGCAGCAGTTGTCGGGGGCCCCAACCAACTGATATGATTTATTCTTTTGATGGCTTCATCCCCGTGGTGCATTCCTCCGCATTCATTCACCCGCAAGCCACCGTCATCGGCAACGTAACCATCGGCAAGGATGTGTACATCGGGCCGGGTGCTGCCTTGCGCGGCGATTGGGGAGAGATCATCCTCCATAATGGCAGCAATGTCCAGGAAAACTGCACCATCCATATGTTTCCTGGGGTAACCGTCGTCCTGGAAACAGGGGCGCACATCGGCCATGGAGCGGTCATTCATGGAGCCCACATTGGCGAGAATGTCCTGGTGGGCATGAATGCTGTGGTGATGGACCGCGTCGAAGTCGGAGCCCATTCGATCATCGGTGCCCTGACCTTTATCCGGGAAGGGATGATCATTCCGGAACGGAGCCTGGTGGTGGGCAATCCCGGCAAGATCATCCGGGAGGTCACCGACGAAATGGTGGCCTGGAAAACCGCCGGCACCCGGCTTTATCAACAATTACCGGCCTGGGCACATGAGACGATGCAGGAGACACAACCTCTGCGAGAGCCTCCGGCCGGTAAGAAAAAACAAATGAAACTGTTTGAAAACTGGAGTCAGATCAAACCCCAAGAACATGAATAACCACCTTTATACCTGCCTGGTAATGTTCTTTGCGGGCACAATGATTTCCTGCCAGAGCCAACGTGCATCCGAAGGGAATGAGGACATTGCCATAGAAACTAAAGACAGCCTGTATACCATTTCCTGGAAAGGCCATCCGGTCATGACCTTCCACGTCGGTGTCACCCAACCGCCGGATGGTAAACCTGCCCATTACCGGCGGTCCGGATTCCTGCATCCGGTGTACACGCCGGATGGACAGATCATCACCGACGGTTTTCCGGAAGACCATGAGCACCAGCACGGTTGGTTTTATGCCTTGACGCGTACCCATTTCCGGGACAGTTTGATTGATTTCTGGAACCAGCAAAGTGATCTGGGAACGGTCGCCCTGCGCTCACTGGATTCGGTCAGTCATGACGCAGTCAAAGCCGACATTTATGCGACCCTGGATCACATCAGCACCCGATTTGGTCCCATCCTGGAAGAAAAATGGCATTTACAGGTGCTGCCGGGAATGGATTACCACGCCTTCTATTGGGAGAC
>JAGQXC010000621.1 GCA_020436785.1 Saprospiraceae bacterium
AATCAAACAGCTTTATGCCGGCTATGGCCAACGCTGGAAATCTTCACCTTACTATTGGGCCCTTGGCATGCAATACATGACCTACGGCACGTTCGATGGCGCTGATGAATTCGGCAACCTGACGACACCCTTCCAGGCTGGCGATTTCGCCCTGCAAGGAACGGTCGCCCGCGCCATCCGGCCCAACTGGCGACTGGGGGCTTCCTTAAAGTGGATCTACAGCAGTCTGGAAGGATACAGCAGTACCGGCGCGGTGCTGGATATCGGCTTGCATCGCCGGTCCGACGATGGGCTGACCCAGATCGGCCTGGTGTCTCGCAATGTCGGATTGCAATTCACGGCTTACAGCCCGGGTAACTTCGAACCGGTGCCTTTTGATTTGCAGTTTGGGATTAGCCGTAAACTGGCGCATGTCCCTTTCCGGATCAGCGCCGTGGTCCATCACCTGCATCGGTGGAACCTGCTGTTCGAAGACCCCAATTCCGATCAGGACGTCGATCTTTTTGGGGAGCCGATCCCCGGTCCCAGCCCGTTCTCCCTGTTTGTGGATAATGTCTTCAGGCACGTCATCTTTGGTGGCGAGTTTTTGCTGGGCAAGCAGGAGAATCTACAGATTAGACTGGGTTACAATCACCAGCGGCGCCAGGAATTGTCAGTCGAACGATTTCGCAGTCTGGCAGGATTTTCTGGCGGGATAGGTTTCAAAGTGCGCAAGATTCAATTTGATTATGGGTTTAGTTCCTACCACCTGGCTGGGTCAACCCACCATCTGGGCATCCGGTTGGCTATCCGGGAATGGATCAAGCCGAAGATCTAGAGCAGGAAGCTGAGATTTAAAGGAAGGATTTAATTCGTTATAAAGCTCACTCTGGTCAACCAGGATTAATTAAACAATCCCCATTTTGGGCAAATGAAATTTGATAGACATTTTCCAACGGAGCGACTGAGACCCTACATCAAATATTTTGTGGTTTCAGAGAATGAGGAGGAAGTGGTTATACCGCTAAAGTTCCTGCAAAGTATGATGCGTTAGAGATTGCTGACGCGGCAAGTAAGGAAGAATTTATTGAGGAATTAAAAGCGCACCAGCGGGGAAAGACAGATTTTCTGACTTTCATTACAAGGTGTGCAAAATTTGGCATTGAAAAATGGTCGATCAGTATGGACAAGATGACCTGCACCTACTTTAATAAAGCAGGAAATGTGATACTTGTAGACGTGATACCTCAATAAAATTTACAACAACCTAATGGGGGACCCCAATAGTATCCCCTCGTGCTCCTCTCCATGTTTCTTATGGTTTAGTATTATCCCTGAAATCACTAGGTTTGCAACATGCAGCCTCGAGTATTGATTACCGATGACGTTCATCCTTACCTGATCGAAGGATTGACCAGCCTGGGTTACGCAGTGGATGACTACCCCCGGATCTCTATGGATGAGACCCTGCAACGTATCCGGCCTTATACCGGATTGATCGTCAACAGCAAAATACGCGTCGATGACCGGTTGTTGGATCAGGCTCCCCATTTGGAATGGGTGGGCCGTCTCGGGTCCGGCCTCGACATTTTCGATCTGCCGGCCTGTGCAGGGCATAAGGTTGCGGTGATCAATTCACCGGAAGGGAATGCCAATGCAGTGGCCGAACATGCACTGGGGATGTTGCTGGCTCTGCAAAACAACTTGCTGCGTGCCGACCGCGAGGTCCGTCAATTTGACTGGAACCGGGAGGACAACCGGGGGATGGAATTGGCCGGGAAGCGCATGGGCATCTATGGCTTTGGCAACAATGGCAGCCA
>JAGQXC010000622.1 GCA_020436785.1 Saprospiraceae bacterium
ATTTTGAACAAGTAAGTACATTCCATAAACCTAATTTTTATACAGCTAATGAATCAATGAATTTAGTCAAAGATTTGTTAAAATCAATCATTCGGCGTCAAATGTATTGATTTATAATGTTTTCATACAATTCTTGTTTGCCACTTTTTTGCAAGGGCTCTCCCCACTGTTTTCCCAGAGCGGCCAAATCTTTCAAACCCATCTGTCCGTTCTCAAATCCTCTGCCTTCTTCCGTATCAAATGAAGCATACCGTTGTCTGCGCATTTCCAGGTAGGAGGAATTCTCCAACACATCCTGCGCAATAAGTAAAGCGCGCGCAAAGGCATCCATACCTCCGATATGGGCATGAAAGATATCGTCCAGATCCGTTGAATTCCGGCGGGTCTTGGCATCAAAATTGATGCCTCCACCCTGAAATCCGCCGGCTTCCAGGATGACGAGAAATGCTTCCGTTAGTTCGTATAAGTTGTTGGGGAACTGATCGGTATCCCAGCCGTTTTGATAATCACCACGGTTGGCATCCATACTGCCCAACATGTTGGAGTCGGCAGCGATCTGCAATTCGTGCTGGAAGGTATGCAGCGCCAGGGTTGCATGGTTCACTTCCACGTTCAATTTAAAGTCTTCCAATAAATCATAAGCCCGCAAAAATCCAATGACGGTGGCCGCATCGAAATCGTACTGATGCTTGCTCGGCTCCATCGGCTTGGGCTCAATAAAGAAGGTGCCCGTAAATCCCTGTTGACGGGCATAATCCCGGGCCATGTGCAGGAAGCGTGCCAGATGATCCAGCTCCTTTTTGGTATTGGTATTGAGTAGGGTCATATATCCTTCCCGACCGCCCCAAAAAACGTAGTTGTGTCCACCCAGTTTAATGGTTACATCCAGCGCATTTTTTACCTGGGCTCCGGCGAAAGCCACCACCTGCATATCCGGGTTGGTCGCTGCACCATTCATATATCGCGGGTTTGAAAATAGATTGGCAGTACCCCACAAGAGTTCTACCCCGGTAGCCTTTTGTTTTTCGAGGGCGTAATCGGAGATCACCTCCAGCCGCTTGGTTGATTCTGCCAGGTCTTTGCCTTCCTGAATCAAATCGAAATCGTGAAAACAATAATAGGGAGCACCAATTTTAGTGATGAACTCAAAAGCCGCATCCATTTTATCCTTAGCCTGTCGGATCGGATCTTCCGATATCAACCAGGGAAATGCTTTGGTCCCCGGCCCAAAGGGATCACCGCCCGTACCACAGAAGGTATGCCAGTAGGCGATGGCAAAACGGAAATGTTCTTTCATAGTCTTGTTCCCGACGATACGATCTTCATCATACCATTTGAAAGCCAATGGATTGTCGGAAAGACGCCCTTCGTAGCGTATTCTTCCAATTCCCTGAAAGTATTCCTGGTCACCCAATGTTACGGCTCCGTTCATAAAAGTACCGTTTCCTTTTTCCGATTCAATAAATCATTTTCCCAGATCTCATAGGCGCGGACATACCTGGACGGATCCGGATCTGGTAAATAGGTTTTCAGCACCTTGGTCGATTGCACCGCATCCCGTACGGATGCAAAAAATCCACCCGCGACACCCGCCGCCTTGGCAGCACCAACTGCACCGGTCGTATCCAGAATTTCGATGGTACTGCCGGTCAGGCTGGATATGGTCGTACAGAATAGGTCCGACTGAAACAAGTTGTCGTTACCAACCCGGATAACCTGGAGGTCTACGCCCATCTGCTTCAGGACCTGCATACCATAAACAAATGCAAAGGCTATGCCTTCCAGTGCTGCCCGGTAAACATGTGGACGGCGATGGCGATTGAGTTGCAGATTAATCCATTGCACACCTGTTTGCGTATTCCCCAGCATGCGTTCAGCGCCATTACCAAACGGCAGGATGCGCAAGCCATCCGATCCAACCGGGATTTGCGCGGCCAGGGCTTCCATGTCCTGGTACGAGGTACCCGGTCCGGCAATTTCATTGCGCACCCAGCGATAAAGGATCCCGGCGCCATTGATGCAGAGTAAAATGCCTACACGCGGTTGATCCGGCTGGTGATTGACATGAGCAAAACCATTCACCCGGCTTTCATTGTCGTAGACATATTGGTCGACGACGGCGTAAACGACTCCGGATGTACCTCCGGTAGCGGCGATTTCACCGGGTTCAAGAACATTTAATGCCAGGGCATTATTGGGTTGATCACCGGCCCGGTAGCCAACCGGAATGCCGGATGGAAGGCCCGTTGATTGCGCCGCCTGTTCATTTATTAACCCCTGGATGCCAATGGCAGGAACAACTTCCGGGAGCAATTCCGGGCTGATGCCATAATA